>NZ_JBUEGC010000001.1:0-234600 GCF_054963655.1 Streptomyces sp. HSS9-12
ACTAGTCGGCCGCCCCGTACATACGGTCACCCGCGTCGCCCAGGCCCGGGACGATGTAGCCCACGTCGTTGAGCCGCTCGTCGACCGCGGCCGTCACCACGGTGACCGGCGTGCCCGCCATCTCCCGCTCCATGACCTCCACGCCCTCGGGCGCCGCGAGCAGGCACAGCGCGGTGACGTCGCCCGCACCACGCGCGATCAGCTCCCTGATCGCCGCGACGAGCGTGCCGCCGGTCGCCAGCATCGGGTCCAGGACGTACACCTGGCGGCCGGAGAGGTCCTCGGGCATCCGGGTGGCGTAGGTGGAGGCCTGCAGCGTCTCCTCATCGCGGATCATGCCGAGAAAGCCGACCTCGGCGGTCGGCAGCAGCCGCACCATGCCCTCGAGCATGCCCAGGCCGGCCCGGAGGATCGGCACCACCAGCGGACGCGGGCGGGCCAGCCGTACGCCGGTCGTGGCCGCTACCGGGGTGGCGATGTCGACCTGCTCGGTGCGCACATCGCGGGTCGCCTCGTACGCGAGCAGGGTCACCAGCTCGTCGGCGAGCCGCCGGAAGGTCGGGGAGTCGGTGCGCTTGTCGCGCAGGGTGGTGAGTTTGTGCGCCACCAGCGGGTGGTCGACGACGTGGATCCGCATGGCATTGACAGTAACCGAGGCCCGCGACGCCTCGCGCGGGCGCCCAGGCCGACGGCAGTCTGTGCTTCCGCTGGCGCCAAACCACCTGTTCGGGGGAAAGTGGGCAGGTACACACGTACCCCCTGGGGTCCCCCCGCCGAACGGCTGGGGGACTTCGCCTTGGGGGACCGAGGTCAGCCGCGCCGGGCCAGTGGACCCGGCCCCGGGGAGGTGTGGCCCATGCCGGACCAGGACCAGCCCAGTGACGAGCCGGCGCCGGAGAGCGACACGGACCGGCGCCGTCGGCGCGCGCAGTTTCTTCGTGAACTGAACGAGGCCAGGGAGCTGCGCGCCCGTGTACAGCCACGCCGCGCCCGGGCCGCCCGAATGCGGCAACAGGTGCGGATGCGAACTTTCCGCTGGTAACCCCCCGACGACAACCGGCTCCTTGGCCCGCCCCGGGCGGTCGCGCAGAGGGCCGGTTGCAGGACTGGAGCACGACGCACAGCGGAAGACCTCTCGCGAACGCCATGTTTCTGTCACGATTCCGATGGGCGGGCAAGGGGAGCCCCCTGTCCGACCACGCCCCGGCACACGCCTCTGACCAGTGGGAGAGTCACGGTGTACTTCGCCGCACTGCTCGCGCGCACCGAAGACGGGTGGGAAGCGAGCGACACAGAGCTCGACGATGTGGAGACCTTGGCCGATCTGGCGGACCTGGCCCGCCAGGCGTCGGTCGACGATGACACGGTGCTGGCCTTCATCGAGCAGGAGGACGCGTGGTTCGGCGTCGTCCGCGTGGACGGCGAGGAGGACCCCCGCATCTTCATCTCGGATGCGGCCGCCGCCGCCCGTAGCTCGTACGGCGCCATGCTCACCGACGAACTGCTCGGACGGGACGAGGACGTCGACGACCTGGACAGCCTCGACCTGGACGGTACGGAGGACGGAGAACCCGAAGGGGACGACGAGGACGCCGCGGCCGAGGCCGCTGTGCCCTCCGGGCCCCTCGGAGACGCCCTCCTCCTGGAGGACCTCGGCGTGTCCGAGAAGCAGCTGCTGGCCCTGGACGGCGATGCGCTGAGCTCGATCGCCGACGCGCTGGGCTGCATGGACGTGCTGGAGGCGGTCCGCTAGCCACCGCTTCGTCCCCGTCGCAGTCCCCGCCGCAGTCCCCGCAGCACCACGCCCGGCGTCCGCACCGCCGGGCGCTGCCCGACACTGTCCCCATGGACGTTTCCCCTCCCGTACGCCCCGATCCGCTGCGCGACCCCTGGCGCGCGCCGATGCGCCTGGCGCTGGACGAGGCCCTGCGGGCCCCGGAGACCGGGGACGTGCCGGTCGGCGCCGTCGTGCTGGACCCGGACGGCCAGGTGATCGGGCGGGGGCGCAATGAGCGCGAGGCGACCGGCGATCCGACCGCGCACGCGGAGGTACTGGCGCTGCGCGAGGCGGCCAGGGCGCTCGGGCAGTGGCGGCTGTCCGGCTGCACGCTGCTGGTCACGCTGGAGCCGTGCACGATGTGCGCAGGCGCCCTCGTGCTGTCCCGGGTCGACCGCGTGGTCTACGGCGCGGTGGACGAGAAGGCGGGCGCGGCCGGCTCGCTGTGGGACGTCGTACGGGACCGCCGGCTCAACCACCGGCCCGAGGTCATCCACGGGGTCCTCGCCGAAGAGTGCGCCGACCTGCTGACCCGCTTCTTCCGCCGATCCGATTCCGATTTCGGAGCACGGCCCCCCGTCCGCTAAGCTCTCTCTCGGTAGCGTGTCCGAGCGGCCTAAGGAGCACGCCTCGAAAGCGTGTGAGGGGGCAACTCCTCCGTGGGTTCAAATCCCACCGCTACCGCTGTGCGATGCACCCCACGAAGGGCCCGGCTCTCACGAGTCGGGCCCTTCGTCCTATGGGGGCGGGACAGGATCCGCCAACAGGTGCGCTCCGGGCGGCTTCAGGGCATGGCGAGCGCTTCCGTCGGGGACAGCCGCGAGGCCTGGACGGCGGGGTAGAGACCGGCGACGGCCCCGATCAGCAAGGTGGCCGCGAGCCCGCCCGTCACCGCCCACAACGGGACCACCGTCGGCCAGCCCTGTGCGGACGCGTAGCCGGCGGTCACGACCGAGCCGAGCAGCACGCCGCCGGTCCCGCCCAGCGCTGAGAGCAGCAGCGACTCGGCCAGGAACTGCAGCCGGATCTGGCCGCGCGACGCCCCCAGGGACCGGCGCAGGCCGATTTCCGAGCGGCGCTCCAGCACCGAGATGACCATGGTGTTGGCCACGCCGATGCCGCCGACGAGCAGAGCGACGGCGCCCAGCCCGAGCAGCAGCGCACTCAGGGTCCTGTCGGTGGCCCGGCGCGCCGCCAGGGCGTCCGAGGGCCGGGACACCCGTACCTCGGTGGGAGCCTGCGGGTTGGCGGTCGCCGCGAGCACGGAGCGCACCGCCTCCACGGACGAGTCGGCCGACCGCACGTACAGGTAGGTGGGATGCCCGTCGAAGCCCAGGTACCGTTCGGCGGCGCGCCAGCCCACCAGGGCCGTACGGTCCAGCTCCCTGGCGAGCGGCACCGGTTCGAGGATGCCCACGACGCTGAACCACTCCCCGCCCAGCCACACCCGCACCCCCGGGGAGCGCACGTCGAGGCGACGGGCCGCCTGCGCGCCCAGCACCACCCCCGGGTAGCGGCCGGTGGCGTCGTTGAGCCACGCGCCCGAGCCGACGCGGCTGCCCAGCGTGCCCGCCAGGTCGGTGCGGGCCGCCACCACCTCGATGCTGTTGGTCTGCCCGCCGGGGATGTGGTCGTTGCGGTAGACGTGCGCATCGATCCGGCCCACCGCGGAGACCGAGCGGACCGGCGCGATCCGCGCGACCATGGCGACCGAACTCTTCGGCAGCTTGGCCGATGTGCCGTACATGGTGCTGCCCGGGCTGACGCTGAGCAGGTTGGTCCCGAGCCGGCCCAGGACGCGATCCAGATCGGCCCGGCTGGAGCTGGAGACCCCAACGACCGCGAGCATCGCGGCGATACCGATCGCGATGCCCAGCGCGGAAAGGACGACCCGCAGCGGACGGGTGCGCAGCCCGGCAGCCCCAACCCGGGCGACATCGGCGGGACGCAGCCGCGCGTGGACCAGTTCGTGCGGCCCGGTCATGGCACTCTGCCCTCCGCCGGCTCGGGCGTCGGCTCCCGGCGGCCGTCGCGCATCCGCACCTGCCGCGGCAACTGGGCCGCCAGCTCCCGGTCATGAGTGATCACCACGACCGTCGTGCCGACCGCGTGCAGATCCCGCAGGACGGCCATCACCGCCGCCCCCGAGGAGGAGTCCAGATTGCCGGTGGGCTCGTCGGCGAGCAGCAGCGCCGGTTCCCCGACGACGGCCCGGGCGATGGCCACCCGCTGCCGCTCGCCGCCCGACAGCTGGTGGGGGAGATGACCGAGCCGGTGGTCCAGGCCGACGCGTTCGAGCGCCACCGCCGCCGCCCGCCGCCGCTCACGCAGCGGCACCCCGGCGTACAGCAGGCCCTCGCCCACGTTGTCCAGCACCGACACCCCGACAGCGAGGTGGAACTGCTGGAAGACGAAGCCGATCCGGCGAGCCCTCAGCGCCGATACCTGACGGTCCGACAGCCGGGAGATCTCGTGTCCGTCGATGAACACCCGGCCGGCCGAAGGCCAGTCGAGCGTGCCGATCACATGCAGCATCGTCGATTTGCCCGAACCGGAGGGGCCGACGATGCCGAGGAGTTCCCCGTACTCGACCGACAGGTCGACGTCGCGCAACGCTTCGACGCCGCCGGGATAGACCTTGGAGACGCCGTGCAGTCCGACCACGTTCATCCTGGCATCCCCACCCTCTGCCCCTCCCTGATGTCCGGCCCGCTCACCTCGACACGGCCCCCAGCGAACAACCCGGTCCGCACTGCGGCGATCCGGCTGTGTGGCCTCCCCCCGCCTCGCCCGGGTTCGACGACCTCCAGGCCGTATCCGCCCTCCGCGAGGGCGAGCAGCGCCGCGACCGGCACGGTCAGGACGTTCTTGCGCGTGTCGGCGGTGTACCGGATGTCGACCGGCGCCCATGCGAGGCCGCGCACCGGCCGCTGCGCGGCGAGGGCGACGGTGACCCGTACGGTGGCCTCCCCACCGCCGCTTTCGGAGCCGGCCCCGGAGCCGCCCGATCCCCCGGAGCCGCCGGTGTCGCCGGAGTCCCCCGATCCCCCGCCGGAGCCGCCCCCGCCGTCACCGGACCCGTCACCGGAGGTCACCTCGCCGCCCGTGCTCGTGACCGTGCCGCGGACCGTCCTGCCGTTCGGGAGCCCCACCTCGACCTTGGCCCCCTTGACCGCCCAGTCGGCGTCGGCCAGGCGGACGTCCGCCGTAACCAGCTTGGTGGTGCCGGTGTACCGCAGCGCCTCCGCACCTGCCGAGGCCCCGACACGTACCGCGTGCTCGGCGATCCGCACCGGGCCGGGCCCGTACACGACCTGCTCGATCCCGACGGAGCCCGTCCTGCGGATGCCCAGGTTCGCCTGCCAGCGCTTCACCGCGGCGGCTGTCCACTCGTTGAACCTGTCGTCCACGGCGAACCCGGTGTAGCCCAACGCCCGCAGATTCCGTTCGAACTGCGCCACGTCCGGCCCTTTGGCACCCCTGGCGAGCCGGCGGTACATGGGCATGGAGCCGTAGAGCAGCAGCACGGGCCGGTTGTCGACCCGCAGCAGAACATCCCCGCGACCGACGGCCTTGCCGACCCCGGGCAGCCAGGTCACCGTTCCGGTGCCCTTCGCCTCGACAGGAGTGGTCTCGCCGTAGCCGAGTTCGCCCTCCACGGTCGTCGACTCGGTCAGCGTCTGGCGGACGATGCGGGTCGTCGCCGCGGGCCCGTCCAGGTGCTCGGGCCGGTGGGCGCCGTCGGCGCCGCTGACGGCCGCCACGGCGGCGGCCGTTGCGGTGACCACCAGCGCCACTCCGCCCGCCAGGAACCGGATGCGGCGCCGCCGTCCGTCCTCGGTCATCCGCCGGTCACCACCGACCCGCCCTTCGCGGGGGCGAAGCCGCGGCAGGCTTCGAGGGCCGCGCGGGTCTTGGGGTTCGACTTGATCTTCTCGGCGAGTTCGTCGTCCATCTCGGTCTCACCGGTCTGCGGGTCCGGATCCGGATACTCCGGCAGTCCGTGCTTGCGCATGCACGCCGCATACCGGCCGCGCTTCTCGATGTCGTCGGGCGACAACCTCGCCGGCGCGGTGGCGACAGGCTGCAGCTCGCGGCACTTCTCGGCCGCCTCCTTGATCTTCTTGAGCGGGGTGTGCTCCTTGTCCACCTGCGGCAGGCCCTCGGCGGTCTCCACCATCACCACGCCCTTGGCCCGCATACAGGCGACGTACTCCCGCACCTGCTTGTCCCCGTCGTCGCCCGCGGCCGAGTGCGCGGAGCGGCCCGCGGACGGCGTGCGCTCGGCGGTGGCCACCCTCGGCCCGTCCTCACTCCCGCCGCACCCGGCGAGTCCTGCCGCGAGTGCGAACAGCGGTACGGCCGCGAGCATCCGGAGTCGTTGTCCCACCATCGTCTGATGCCTCCCCTGTCAGTTTTTGGGATGACAGCGCAGGGGATGTAAGGCCGCTGTCAGGATGGGCGCTTATGAGTGCCTTATGGGTGATCGGGCAGCATCACAGAACCGACTGGGGGTGGGTCTGCTGTGCGGGTGCTGGTGGTAGAGGACGAGGAGCTGCTGGCGGAGGCGATCGCCGAGGGCCTGCGGCGTGAGTCGCTGGCCGTGGACGTCGCCTACGACGGAGCGGCGGCGATGGAGCGCCTGGGCGTCAACGAGTACGACGTGCTCGTACTGGACCGGGATCTGCCGAGAGTGCACGGCGACGACGTCTGCCGCGCGGTGGTCGAGGCGCGGTACGACACCCGGGTGCTGATGCTGACGGTGGCCGGTGAGGTCACCGACCGCATCGCGGGGCTCTCGCTCGGCGCCGACGACTATCTGCCCAAACCGTTCGCCTTCGGGGAACTGGTGGCTCGCGTACGGGCCCTGGGACGACGGGCACGGCCCGCCACCCCGCCGGTGCTGATCCGGGCGAACATCTCGCTCGACCCCGGGCGACGCGAGGTCTTCCGCGACGGCCGGTACGTCTCGCTTTCCCGCAAGGAGTTCGCCGTACTGGAGGAGCTGCTGCGGGGCGACGGCGCCGCGGTCAGCACCGAGCAGCTGCTGGAACGCGCCTGGGACGAGAACATCGACCCGTTCACCAACGTCGTACGCGTCACGGTGATGACCCTGCGCCGCAAGCTCGGCGCTCCACAAGTCGTGCAGACCGTACCGGGCTTCGGGTATCGCATCCCATGAGTCTGCGCAATTGGACCATCCGCGTCCGGCTGACCCTGCTGTACGGCGGCCTGGTGTTGCTCGCCGGTGCCGCCCTGCTGACGGTGACGTATCTGCTGCTCGACAGGATCATCGCCACTCAGCCGATCACCCCGCCGACGGGGCCGGCGGTCAGCGCGGTGGAGTCGACGGCTCCCGCGCCGCCGTCGGGAGGGAGCGCGGGCTCGGACGCGAGCACCGGGGCGACCGGGGGCACCGATGCGGCAGGAAACCGGCCGCCCGCCTCCGACACCGACGAGCGCAAGACCGCGGCCCTCAAGGAGCGGATGACCGAGACCGTCCAGGCGCTCCGGGACGATTTCCGTCAGCGGACGCTGAACCCGCTGATAAGTCGTGGCGCCCAGGCCCTCGGCATCTTCGCCGTCGGCGGTCTGTGGATCGGCTGGACCGTCTCCGGGCGCGCCCTGAGGCCGATCAGCCGGATCACCTCCACGGCGCGCCGGGTCGCGGACCGCAATCTGCACGAGCGGATCCAGCTGACCGGCCCGCGTGACGAACTGCGCGAACTCGCCGACACTTTCGACGACATGCTGTGCCGCCTGGACGCGGCCTTCGACAGCCAGCGCAGGTTCGCCGCCAACGTCTCCCACGAGCTCAAGACGCCGCTGGCCATCAATCGCACGCTGCTGGAGGTGGCGATGAGCCGGCCGGACGCCCCGCCGCAGGTCAGCCAACTCGGCGAGGTCCTGCTGGAGGTGAACGGCCGGCACGAGCGGCTGATCGACGGGCTGCTGACCCTCGCCCGCTCCGAGCACCGGGTGGCGGAGCCGGTCGCACTGGACCTGTCGGATGTGGTGAACCGGGCCATGGACGCCGCCGCGCCGGAGGCACGGAGCGCGGGCACAACCCTGACCTGGGAGGTCGGCCCGGCGCCGATGCAGGGCGATCCGGTGCTGCTGGAGCGCCTGGCGCAGAACCTGGTGCACAACGCCATCCGCTACAACACGGACGGCGGGTGGGCACACGTGACCAGCGGCCGTGACGGTGACACCGTACGGCTCACCGTGGCGAACACCGGCCCCGACATCGCCCCGTACCAGGTCCCCGCGCTCTTCGAGCCGTTCCGCCGACTCAACGACCGAGTCGGATCCGCCCAGGGCACGGGGCTGGGGCTGTCGATCGTGCGGTCGGTGGCGCGAGCTCACGGCGGGGATGCGACGGCGACGCCGCGCCAGGGCGGTGGCCTGGAGGTCGAGGTCACCTTGCCCGCAGGGTGACGCACCCGCGAGATCCGGCCTGGTCCAGACCTTCACCGTGAATCCATTCTGTCCTTGCGAGGGCTAGTCGGCGCGGGATGACGGAGAGTAAGGTTCAATGACGCATTGCTGCGCTGGGTCCCGATCTGGGGAAATCGGGACTTGGGCCCGCACCCAGCGGTCGAAAAATTCGGGGGGAAACAGTGGGGGAGTCTTTCGACAACTGCCCGATTTGCGCCTTCTATTCAGCCCGCGCCGAGAACAGTGGCGCGGGCATAGCTGACGCAGCTCTCAAGAGAGTCCACTTGCTCAGCCATCGAGAGCGGGACGTCTTCCTCCTGATGTCCGGAGGTCTGTCAAATCGCGATCTCTCTCGGGCACTTTTCATCACCGAGAGAACAGCGAAGGCGCATGTCTCGAGCATCTTGAACAAGCTCGCGGTAGAAACACGGTTGCAGGCCTGCTTGGTTGCCTCTGCATACCATTCGCAGAACTGTCCCAAGGGCCAATAGCTGTCCGGTCCCGGGCTCTGGTGCTATTTGTAGCGCTCGGTCGGCCTGGCCGAGCACAGCAAACAGCATCTTGGGGGCAAGATGAACAACGGTATCAAGCGGCAGGTGCGTCGCATCGCCGCGACCGCGGCAGCGCTGGCCGCGCTCGGTGGACTCGGGCTCGCGTCGGCAGGTACGGCGGAGGCGGCCACCCACAAGAACGGCGTGGTGGAGGTCGGCGAGCTGGGCCTCTACTACCTCAGCAACTTCGGCCGTCCGGTCTTCGACCTGTACTTCTCCGACTCGGACTTCGGCAACGACGTGTTCCCGGGCACCGGGATCTCGGCGAACAACAACACCGAGTCGGCCTGGAACCGCGACACGTTCACCTGGTGGGTCTGCACCAACCCCGGTTACAGCGGCACCTGCGGGTACGTGAGCTCGGGCGCGTCCGGCAACCTCGGCACCACCTACAAGAACACGGTCTCCTCGGCGTACTACGCCTGACCGAATCACGCTGGTGCTCTGCTCATTGCAGCTGAGCAGAGCACCAGTCGTTTCTCACTCTACTAGGGAGCGCGGAGTTCACGATGCCCATGCACGGTTGCCAACGAGCCAGCAGCCTGATCGGGGCGTGTGCCGCGCTCCTGCTCCTCGTCGGCTGCTCCGCCAAGGAGAGCGATCAGGCCAGCGGAACGCCAGAGCCGGAGATCACGTCGACTCCGGTGCTGCTCACGAGCACCGACCTCCGGCTGCCCCTGCAGGACTATCTCCTCACCACGCAGCAGCTGCGCGCTCTGGACCGCGCCCGTGTCGTGCTCATCGATCACTGCATGGAGGGATTCGGATTCCACTACCGGGTGGAGCAGCCCACCGGGGAATACGGTCCCCGCACTCAGACCGAGCGCCGGTACGGAATCACCGACACGAAGCTCGCGGCCAAGTACGGCTATGGACTCGGCGACCGGGACCCAGCCGCCCAGCCGCGCCCGAGCAGACCCGACCTCAGTCCCGATGCCGAGACCGTTCTCTTCGGCAAGGGCAGATCGACCATCAAGGGAAGAAAAGTCCCAACGGGCGGATGTGCGAGTGAGGCGGGAGACCGCCTCAACGGAAACTCGGACGCCATGTCGGAGCCGGATCTGCCACAAAAGCTGTCGCTCGATTCGTTCAACCGGTCGCAGCGGGACTCCCGGGTCCAAAAGGCAATCAAGAAGTGGTCTGAGTGCATGTCCCAGCGCGGTTATGACTACGCCGATCCGCTGGCACCACTCGGCGACCCGAGGCTCCGTGAGGGAGATTCAGCCGAGGGAGTAAACGCGGCCAAGGCCGATATCGCATGCAAGACGGGCACTAATCTTATCGGCATATGGTTCACCGTTGAATCCGCTTACCAGAAACGGCTCATCGAACAGAATTCTGAAGGGCTCGCGTCCGTGAAGCGCGCCAATAACGCGCTTCTGCGCGAGGCTCGCGCGCTCGGCGCGCTGAAGCGCGACTGACCGGATCGCGCACCGTAAGGAGGAATTCATAAGACCCCGGCGCGACCTGGCCCCAACATCCTCGGACCCCTTGACGATCGGTTACGCACCGTCACCTGGGACTGAGGGAGGCTCATACGGAGCGCGGTCACTGCCGCCATGGCTGTCGTGAAGAGCTCCGCCGAACCTGGTCGGCGGAGCCTTTCGTGCTGTCCCCACGGGGAGCGCCAGGATGAGCGCCCGCCCGCCGCCAGGGGGCCAGGCACACGACCGGACGAAAGGACACGTTCATCGAGGTTTGGCCGGGTGAGAGCGAATTGCCGCAGGGACCGCCCATCCCTCTCATCCGATCGTGTGGATAGACTCACGCGACCGTACGTGCGGGAATCAGGCGGCCGAGAATCCACGGCAGGGGAGGCGGCACGGCATGGCGCAGGCGAAGAAGATCTCGCTCTACATACTTGTCGTCTTCGTGCTGTACACGATCATCACCTCACCCGCGCGGGCGGCCGAGCTGGTGGGGGTAGGGTTCCAGGGCATCTCAACCGCCGCGCAGGGCGTCGGCGAGTTCATGACCCAGCTGGTCAACAACTGACCGGCCGGCGTCAGCCACGAGAAAGGCCCGCAGATGATCCGCCACCTGGTCCTTTTCAAGCTCAACGACGGTGTCGAGCGCGATGAGCCGCGGGTCGTGGCGGGCGTACGGGCCTTCCAGGAGCTGGGCGAGCTGATCCCGGAGCTGCGGTTCTGGGAGTGCGGCTGGAACATCAGCGAGCGCCCCATCGCGTACGACTTCGCGATCAACTCCGCCGTGGCCGACAGCGACGCCCTCCAGCGCTATCTGGACCACCCGGCGCACCAGGCGGGTGTCGCGCAGTGGCGAGAATTCGCCACCTGGGTGATCGCCGACTACGAGTTCTGAGCCGGAGCGGCCGGCGGCCCCTCATCCGAAGTTCCCCCGCGTCGAAGGGCAGGGGGACCTCGATGAAGGGGCCTGTTTACATGCCGCCAATCGCCCCAACTTGCCGCCAACACGGTGTTTTACGGTGCTTGCACACAGTGGACATGTCTTGTGATGCTATGACCGCTTTTGCCGGAGGACACCGAAGGGGTGGCATGACCGCGTCGGCCCGTACTGCGCCCGGAGCGCCACCGCCCCCGGGCGAGGGTGCCGGCCAGGCGCGCGAGAGCAAGGGCGCGGACACCCGAGCACTCACCCAGGTGCTCTTCAAGGAGCTGTCCGGCCTCGAGCCCGGGACGCCCGAGCACGCGCGCGTGCGCGCCGCTCTGATCGAGGCGAACCTCCCGCTGGTACGCTACGCCGCCGCCCGCTTCCGCAGCCGCAATGAGCCGATGGAGGACGTCGTCCAGGTCGGCACGATCGGGCTGATCAACGCGATCGACCGGTTCGACCCGGAGCGCGGCGTACAGTTCCCCACCTTCGCGATGCCGACCGTCGTCGGCGAGATCAAGCGCTACTTCCGGGACAACGTGCGGACCGTGCACGTACCGCGCCGGCTGCACGAGCTGTGGGTGCAGGTGAACGGTGCCACCGAGGACCTGACCGTGCTGCACGGCCGTTCACCCACCACCGCCGAGATCGCGGAGCGGCTGAGCATCGCCGAGGAGGACGTCCTGGCCTGCATCGAGGCCGGGCGCTCGTATCACGCGACCTCGCTGGAAGCGGCCCAGGAGGGGGACGGGCTGCCCGGGCTGGTGGACCGGCTCGGCTACGAGGACCCGGCGCTGGCCGGAGTCGAGCACCGCGACCTGGTGCGCCATCTGCTCGTCCAGTTGCCCGAGCGCGAACAGCGCATCCTTCTGCTGCGCTACTACAGCAATCTGACGCAGTCCCAGATCAGTGCCGAGCTGGGGGTCTCTCAGATGCACGTCTCCCGCCTGCTGTCACGGAGCTTCGCCCGCTTGAGATCCGCAAATCGGATCGATACGTAACCGGCACGAGGGACACTTTCCCCGCAGATAAGTCGACTTGGCGCTACAGCGTGTTGCCGACATGTGACATTCTGCAGAAACCGCGTTTGCCGCAGCGCTGCCTCCGGTATTCACGTGGAGGCTGCGTTCCTCATCACGAGGGGCGCTGCGACTCGTCCCGCGACCTCAAGGGGGTGGCATGTCCGTAGACCTGGGCAGCTCGAAGGTGCTCTCCACTGACGCACCGCACGTGCTCGACGAATGCGACACCATCGACACCCGCACCCTCTCCCGGTCCCTGTTCCTGCGGCTCTCCGCCCTCGACCAGGACAGCCCGGAGCGTACGTATGTCCGTGACACTCTCATCGAGCTCAACCTTCCGCTGGTGCGGTACGCCGCGGCCCGCTTCCGCAGCCGCAACGAGCCGATGGAGGACATCGTCCAGGTCGGCACGATCGGCCTGATCAAGGCGATCGACCGGTTCGACTGCGAGCGGGGCGTGGAGTTCCCCACCTTCGCGATGCCCACCGTCGTCGGTGAGATCAAGCGCTTCTTCCGTGACACCAGTTGGTCGGTGCGGGTGCCGCGCCGGCTGCAGGAGCTGCGGCTCGCCCTGACCAAGGCCAGCGACGAACTGTCGCAGCGGCTCGACCGGTCCCCGACCGTGCCCGAACTCGCCGCATGCCTCGGGGTGTCGGAGGAGGACGTGGTCGACGGACTGGCGGTGGGGAATGCCTACACCGCGAGCTCCCTGGACTCCCCCGCGCTGGAGGAGGACGGCGGTGAGGGGTCGCTCGCCGACCGCCTCGGGTACGAGGACTCGGCGCTGGAGGGCGTGGAGTACCGAGAGTCGCTCAAGCCCCTGCTTGCCAAACTCCCGCCGCGCGAACGGCAGATCATCATGCTCCGCTTCTTCGCGAACATGACGCAGTCGCAGATCGGTGAGCAGGTCGGCATCTCGCAGATGCATGTCTCACGGCTGCTGACCCGTACGCTCGCACAGCTGCGGGAGGGTCTGATTTCGGACTGAACTGCCGCAGGCAGCCTACTCGGGTGCCCCTGCCACATTCCCAGCTGACGGATCGTCAGCCGAGTCTGCCGATGCGACGGACGACGACTGGCCGCCGAAGCGCGGCCGTCGCCGGCTCGGCGGTCGCGTTGTGCCTGGGCGTGCTGCTGGCCGGCTGCGGGGACGGGAGCGGCGGGGACGACGGCTATCTGGCGGTCGGCGGCGGGGAGCGTACGAAGAAGACCGACCTGGACGGTGTGCTTGGACGCCTGGCGGGTGCCGCTGGGCATGCACATCGAGACCCAGGACATCGACGTCGATGGACGTAAGGCCCCGCCGGGGGCCACGTACGACCAGCGCCCGCCGTCAGCCGGTGGGTCGGCCGGTCAGCTCAGGGCGAGCCAGGCCACCGCGGCGACGATCGCGATGACGGCGACCACACCGACGATCAGGCCGACGCGCGAGCCGGACGAGGTCGCCGGGGCTGCCTGACGCTGCGCCCCGCCCTCGTCGACGAAGGCGCGGAACATCTGGGTGCTGCCCGCCGGGTCGTAGCCGCCCTCGGGAACGTGGGGGTTGTTCGTCATGGGCCAGGACCCTAGCGAACCCGCGAGTACGGCCCAACCCCGGGCCGACCTCAGCCTCGGCCTCGATCCGCTGTGACCTGCGACGGAGGGAGCCTTTTCGGTTCCTTTGCTCCATAGCTCCCGGGATTTCATTTGCCTTCAGCAACCAATCTCTTTATGGTTGCCCTAAGCAACTTGACGCCTACGGGAGCACCCATGGCAGAGCAGACCCAGTACGAGGAACTGGCCCGTCACCTCAGTGCGGTCACCGTCGTCAAACGCGACCTCGCCCGCATGCTGCCGCACGAGTGCCCAGCCGGTTCTGCGGCCGTACTGAGCCTGCTGCACCACCACGGCGGAATGCGGATGAGCCGGCTCGCCGAACTGCTCGGCATAGACATGTCCGTGACCAGCAGGCACGTCGCCCATGTCGCCAGGCAGGGCTGGGTCGACCGGCAGCCCGATCCGCTCGACAAGCGGTCGCGGCTGCTGCGGCTGAACGCCAGCGGTGAGCGGCTGCTGAGGGAGATCTCCGAGCGGTACGTGGAGGCGCTGGCCGGCGCGCTCCACGAGTGGTCCGACGAGGACGTCGGACAGCTCAACCACCTGCTGGCGCGGCTGCGCGACAGCTTCGGCGGATGCCGCCCCCGGGGCCACCTCGGCGTCAACGCCCCCACACCCGCCTGATGACGTGAACAGAAGGAACAGCATGGCAACCACCACACCAGCCGGTGTGCGGGGAACCGCCGGCACCGGCGCACACGCCGGGCATGCCGCACCCATGACCCACCGGCAGATCCTGGAGGCGCTGTCCGGGCTGATGCTCGGCATGTTCGTCGCGATCCTGTCGTCGACGATCGTCTCCAACGCACTGCCGCAGATCATCTCCGACCTTGACGGCGGGCAGAGCGCGTACACCTGGGTCGTCACCGCGGCCCTGCTCGCGACCACCGCCTCCACGCCCCTGTGGGGCAAGCTCGCCGACCTCACCAGCAAGAAGACGCTGGTGCAGATATCCCTGATCGTCTACGTCATCGGCTCGGTCGTCGCCGGTCTGTCGCAGAACACGGGCATGCTCATCGCCTGCCGCGTGGTCCAGGGCGTCGGTGTGGGCGGCCTGTCGGCGCTCGCCCAGGTCATCATGGCCGCGATCATCTCCCCGCGGGAGCGCGGCCGTTACAGCGGCTACCTGGGTGCGACCTTCGCCGTCGCGACCGTCGGCGGCCCGCTCATCGGTGGCGTGATCACCGACACCGACTGGCTCGGCTGGCGCTGGTGCTTCTACGTTGGCGTGCCCTTCGCGCTCATCGCGCTGGTGGTGCTGCAGAAGACGCTGAAGCTGCCCGTGGTGAAGCGGGATGTGAAGGTCGACTGGGCGGGAGCCTTCTTCATCACCGCCGCGGTCTCGCTGCTGCTGGTGTGGGTCACACTGGCCGGCGACAAGTACGACTGGCTGTCCTGGCAGACCTACACCATGGTCGGCGGCTCGCTCGTACTCGGCCTGATCTTCATCCTTGTCGAGGCCAGGGCGAGCGAGCCGATCATGCCGCTGCGCCTCTTCCGCAACAGGACGATCACTCTGGCGTCCTTCGCCAGCCTCTTCGTCGGCCTCGCGATGTTCGGGGGAACCGTCTTCCTCAGCCAGTACTTCCAGCTGGCGCGGGACAAGTCACCGACGATGTCCGGCGTCATGACCATCCCGATGATCGCCGGGCTGTTCGTCTCGTCCACCGTCTCCGGCCTGGTCATCACCAGAACCGGCCGCTGGAAGGGCTGGCTGCTCGCGGGCGGTGCGCTGCTCACGGCGGGCCTCGGCCTGCTGGGCTCCATCCGGTACGACACCGAGTACTGGCACATGGCCGTCTTCATGGGCGTGCTCGGTCTCGGCGTCGGCATGATGATGCAGAACCTGGTCCTGGCTACCCAGAACCAGGTGGAGGCGGGGGACCTCGGCGCCGCCAGCTCCGTCGTCACCTTCTTCCGCACGCTCGGTGGCGCGGTCGGCGTCTCGGCGCTCGGCGCGGTGCTCAGCAACCGCATCACGCACTACGTCAAGGACGGGCTGCGCGACCTCGGCCCGCGGGCGGCCCACGCGGTCGCGGGCGGTGGCAGCCACAAGCTGCCCAAGCTGGACGCGATGCCCGCGCCGATCCGTACGGTCATGGAGAGCTCGTACGGGCACGGCATCGCCGACGTCTTCCTCGCCGCGGCTCCGGCGGCCCTGGTCGCCCTGCTGATGCTCCTCTTCATCAAGGAGGTCCCGCTGCGGACGAAGAGCGGTCTGCAACAGACCGCCGCGCGTGCGGCGGCGGGTGCCTCGGACGCCGAGGGTGCGGCCACGGAGGCTGCGGAGGCCGCGCCCGCCGACGTCTCGACGGACACCGACGGACCCGGCGGCCGAGTGGAACTGGACATTCAGGCCGTGCAAGGCGGAAGCGAGGACTGATCGGCTGTCAGCCGGCGGGGTCTCCGGTAAGGTCGTCGAGCCGGACCGCGCCCAGCCCTGTCGATCCAGTTCCGTTCGATCCGAGTCTCGTCGAGCCGAGCCGCCCAAGGAGCCCTGGATGCCTCTGTGCCGTCTGCGCCGCCGATTCACCGGGCTTCTGCTCGCCGCCGGACTGTTGGCGGCGGCCGCCGTACCGCCCGCGTACGCCGACGGCGGCGGTCCCGACGAGGCCCGGTATGTGCCGCTGCGCGTCGCCACGTACAACATCGCGGCGGGCGCCGGAGCGGACCACGTCTTCGACCCCGCGCGGACGGCGGAGGCGCTGCGTGCTCTTGACGCGGACGTCATCGGCCTGCAGGAGGTCGACGTCCACTGGGGCGCGCGCAGCCAGTGGCGCGACCTCGCCGCGGAACTCGCCGAGTCGCTGGGAATGCGGGCCTACTTCGCGCCGATCTACAGCCTGGACCCGCCACAACAGGGCGCTCCGCGACGCGAGTTCGGGGTGGCGCTGCTGTCCCGCTTCCCGATCCTGAGCGCCGAGAACCACCCCATCACCCGGCTCTCCACTCAGGACCCGCATCCCGTACCGGCACCGGCCCCCGGCTTCGGGGAGATCGTGGTCCGGGCGCACGGGGACCTGATCCACATCTACGCCACGCACCTGGACTACCGCGCCGATCCGTCCGTACGGAAGGCGCAGGTCGCCGACACCCGGCGGATCATGGCAGAGGACTGCGACCGGCGGGGCCGCTGCCCACGGCAGGTGCTGGCCGGCGACTTCAACGCGGAGTCCACAGCTCCGGAGTTGGCGCCGCTGTGGGAGCGGCTGACGGATGCGGTGCCGGCCGGCAACGCCCTGACGTATCCGGCGCAGGCGCCGGTCAAGCGCATCGACTATGTGACGGTGTCGGAGGGCATCCGGGTGTGCGACGCGACGGTGGCCGAGACCCTCGCCTCGGACCACCGCCCGGTCGTGGCCGATCTGCTGGTGCGGCGGGGCCGCTGATCAGCCGGTGGGGTCGGTCAGGTCGTAGAGGACCACACCGTCCACGGTGACCTTCGTGAAGTTCGTCTCGACCCAGGAGGTGATCGCGCTCCTGTCGCCCCCTGCGGACGGGCCACCCCGGCCGTCGCCGGGAACACGGCCCGGGCCGGGACCGAAACGTCAGTCCTGAGAAGACGGGCTGGCGGGGCGCCGAACTCCGGTCAGAACAGCCCGTCCTGCACCCCAAGGTCTCCATCCGGCGTCACCGGCCGGGTGGGCGCCGTCGCCCGCAGCGTGGGCTCCACAGCACGCAGCCGCCAGCCGGCCGTCAGCCGGCCGTCGAGCACCATCACCCCGGCGCCCGGCACCCCGAGATGGAGATCGGGCCCCGCGGCACCCAGCAGCTCACCCGCCACCACCGCCCCGTCGCCCAGCGCAGTGACCTCCGTCACAGGCCCGGCCGCGGCACGCTCCACCAGGCGGTCGAGCCCGAAGGCGCGCGCATGGTCGACAGGTTCGAAGGGCGCCCGCGCGAGCGACTCCGGCCAGCCCGGCAGAGCGCCCACGCGCGCGTGCAGCGCGGCCAGTTCCGCGAACCGTTCGCTGGGGGGCGGCAGGGCCGTACGCACCGCCCGCTTCTCCGCGTACGCGATACGGTCCTTGACCCGCAGCGCCGTCCCCAGCAGCTCCTCCGCCCGCCGCGCCGCCATCAGCGGCCCCCGCCCCAGCCAGGTGAAGGCCACGGCCCCCTGTTCCAGCAGCCGCACCGAGCCGCGCCCGGCGGCGGTGATGCCGACCTTGAGCAGGCCTGGCCCGAAGTAGGCGAGATACACGCGGTACGGCTGCTGGTCGTCGGCCCGAGTGTCGGCCGCGACCGACCGCGACCGGTCCAGCCGTGCACAGTCCGCGCACTGAGCACCCGTACCGTCTGGAGTCAGCACGGCTCCGGCAGGGCACGGGGTGCGATGCCCGCCGCGCCGGACCCCGGTGCACCGGCGGTCCCCCTCGGCGACGAAGGCCAGCTCAGCCCGGTCGGCGAGCGGACTGCTGCGCTCGCCGCGCTCCGCGCAGGACCAGCCGAGCGCGGGCCCGGTCTCCGCCCAGATCAGCCCCGTACACCGCCATTCACGGCGCGTCGCGGTCACACGCTCCCTCGAAGACGACGAAGGCCTCCCACTCTCGTGAGAGGCCTGGTCACTATGCGCGCTCGGCAGGATTCGAACCTGCAACCTCTTGATCCGTAGTCAAGTGCTCTATCCGTTAAGCTACGAGCGCTTTACTCACCGGCGTTTTCTTGCCGGTCGGCGTTGCGGGAACAACATTACATGACCTGCCGCTGGAGACGAAATCCATTCCTCATCACCCCTCTGAGCTGGGAAAACAGCGTTCTGAAGGGCTCCGCGGCGCGGGGCGGTTCGCGGCGATGTGCGAGGGGGTATCCGGAATACGACGGAAGCCCCGGCCGTCGAGACCGGGGCTTCGGTGATCGAAAAGATCGAGCGGAGGCTCCGGGATTTGAACCCGGGATGGGGGGTTACCCCAAACCGCATTAGCAGTGCGGCGCCATAGACCAGACTAGGCGAAGCCTCCCCACACACCCGCGCGAGCGCGAAGTGGTGTGTGCAGATGATGGCACAGCCCTGGGCGCTGTCACCAATCGCACCCTACGGTACTAGGCGCGCAGGCAGCAGAGCAAAGGCCTTGCTGGTCGTGCCGGGAGCGGCGACGGCCTTACGGGGATGGCGGCACCGGGCGGCGGACACTCACCGCAACGCCCCGCCGGGTCGCGCGTTAGACGGGGCGGACCGCTCTCTGTGACCCGTGTGCCGCCTGATTCCCAGGAGTTTCCATGCTGCTCCGCCGTCTCGTCATCACCAGCCTGGCTGCCGCCGCCCTCACCGTCGCGCCGACCGCCGGGGCCACCGTGCTCCCCGAGTCGCGCCCCCTGCCCGTACCGGCGCACGACGAGATCTCGGGCGGCCTCCGGGACATGCTCCCGCACCCGTGGCCGCAGCCCGTCGTGCCCCCGGCGGGCGAGGACCAGCTCACGATCCTCGTCTATGGCAGCGGGGACCGGGCCGCCGACGGGATGTACACCCTCGACTGCCACCCCGCCGGCGGCACGCACCACGAGGCCGAGGCCGCCTGCGGCCGGCTGGACGCGTTGACCCGGTGGGGGCAGGACCCGTTCGCTCCCGTCTCCCCGCGTGCCAACTGCACGGCCGTCTACGGCGGTCCGGCCACCGCCCACATCTCGGGCACCTGGGCAGGCCGGCGGGTGAACGCCCACTTCGACCGGAAGAACGGCTGCGAGATCGCCCGCTGGAACCGGTTCCGGCCGGTGCTGCCGGAAGCGCGATTCTGAACCTGGGCCCGGAACGCAAGCGTCCGCTCCGGGAGCGCGTTCCGTGCACGGGCGCGGGACAGCCACCTGATGCGGTGGCAAGTCCTGCTGCCTACGGGTGCTCCCGGCGGGCCCGGCATACCAAATGTCCGGCCTGCGCCAAGACGCGTGAAGTACTCGTTCGCACTCCCACATCCGCCATCGCGTCCGCAACCGCTGCCCGTAGACTCCTTCTAGTGACATGCCCCGGGACGCGCGGCAAGATGACCCGGGCCGTCGGCAAGGTGCAGTGATCAGGGAGGAAGCGTCGTCGTGAGCAGCAGGCCATCCCGAGGCGCTGCTCGCCTCGCAGCGATACTCGACGCACTTCCCGACGCGCTGCTGCTGGTGAACTGCAACGGCACGATCGTCAACGCCAACACCATCGCCCTGGAGACCTTCGAGGCCCCCGGCACCGCGCTCGTCGGCCGCGGACTCCTCGACCTGCTGCCCTCCTTCGACTCCAACCGCATCCCCGGCTCCATGCGCCGGCCCGCCGACCAGGCCGATGGCAGCCGTACGAAGCCGACCCGGATGATCGCGCGGCGCACCGACGGCTCGGAGTTCCCGGTCGAGGTCACCAGCGCGAACCTGGAGGACGGCCACACCCCCTACGCCGACCCGTACGAGCACCATTACACCGGCGACGAGCTGCTCATGCTCGTCGTACGCGACCTGACCGGCACGGTGGACACCGAGGCGGAACTGGCGCGCCAGCAGCGCCAGACCGAGATGATCCTGCGGGCCGCGGCCGAGGGCGTGGTCGGCGTCGACACCGAGGGCCGGGTCGTCCTTGTCAACCCGTCCGCCGCGCAGATCCTCGGCTACCGCGCCAGCGACCTCGGCGGGCAGGAGCTGCACCCGCTGATCCACCACTCGCGGCCCGACGGCACCCCGCTGCCGTTCGAGGAGACGCCGCTCGCCGACACGCTCCGCTCCGGGCGCAAGCACCGGGTGCGGGGACAGGTGCTGTGGGCGAAGGACGGCAGCCCGGTGGCCGTCGACATGACCACCGCTCCGGTACGGGACAACGATCAGCTCGTGGGCGCGGTGATCACGTTCACCGACCGCCGCAAGTACGACGAGATGGTGGCCACGTACACCAAGCAGTACGACGAGATGCTGGCCGAGCAGACCGAGCGGTACGACAGCATGGTCGCGGAGCAGACCGAGCGCTATGAGGCCATGGTCGCCGAACAGACCCAGCGCTACGACACCATGGTCGCCGAACAGACCCAGCGCTACGACACCATGGTCGCCCAGAAGAACGAGCAGTACGACGCGCTGGCCGCCCGGCACACCCAGCTGACCGCCGTACTGGGCCAGTCGCTGCGCGGGCCACTGGAGCAACTGCGGACCGAACTCGGCACGCTCGCCTCCGACCCGGCCGGACAGCTGTGGCCCGAGGCGAACCAGATCCTGCACTACCTCACCGCCGGCTATGCGCGGATGACCACGCTCGTCGACAGCGTGCTCGGCTACCAGCGGCTCGACACCGGTGAGGAACGGCTGAGGCAGGAGAAGGTGTCCCTTGACGCGGTCGTGGCTGCCGGTGTCGAGGGCGCCGTCGAGCTGATCGGGCCAGGGCGCGCGCAGTTCGCCGTGCACGCCCCCCCGATCGAGGCCGAGGTGGACACGGCGCGGCTGGCGCAGGCGCTCTCGCATCTGATCGCGGATGTGGCCGGGGTCGACGCGACCGGGAACACGACGGCCGGGGTGGTCGGTTCGGGCGACTCGACGATCGTGGTGGCGGCGGCGCAGCGCGGCGGGGTCGTACGGATCGAGGTGCGCGGACCGTACGCCGGGGGCGACCCGGTGCACCAGCCGATCGTGCGGGGCATCGTGCGGCTGCACGGCGGTGTGCTGCAGACGCATGAGGTGCCGGGCGCGGGCGGCAGCGCGTACGTACTCGAGGTACCGATCACGGCCGCGGCTCCGTCCGGTGGCCAGCGGACGGGCGTCAACCTGAACAAGGGCGCGGCCCGCAAGAACCCGGCGACAGTGCCCACGGAGAGGACGTCCGGCACGGCCGAGGCGGCGGGCGGCGGAACCCGGGGCGGCCAGGGCACGGACGGCCAGGGCACGGGCGGCCAGGGCACGGACGGCAAGGGCACGGACGGCAAGGGCACGGACGGCAAGGGCGCCACGAATGGCGCGGGCCAGTCCAGCGGTACCGCCTCCGGAGCCGTCCCCGCGCAGGCGAGCGCCTCCCCGGAGCCGACCGGCCGCCGCCGCGCGCGCCGCAGCCCGGAGGACGCGCAGACTTCGGCGCCCGGAGGTGCCAACACCGCTTCGCACGGCGGCGGACTGCCCGCGCTGCCGCCTGCCGCGGCGGACCAGGGCCCGGCGGGACAGACGGCCGCACAGCCGACGGGCCGTCGGCGCGGGCGGCCGAGTCCCGCCGAGACCGGGGAGCAGCCTGTGCCTCAGGGGTCCGGCCCTGCGGAGGCTGCGGGGCGGGAGGTTCCGGCGCAGGGCGCTGACGCGGACTCGTACGCTCCAACCGGTCGGCGCGCACGCCGCGCCGCAGCCCCTGAAGCAGCCCCGTCGCAGCAGAACGATTCCGGCGGCCAGGCCGGGCGCGCCCTTCCCGCGCTGCCGGCCGCGGCGGCGGACGCGGAGCAGTCGGCAGCATGGCCTGCGCCCGGCCAGGGGCCCGGTGGCCTCACTCCGGTGCAGCCCCAGACAGTTCCTGCTCAGGGCCTTCCTGGTGCGGCCCCCGCACCTCGTCCGCCCCAGCAGATGCCTCCTCAGCAGCCTCCGGCGCTGGAACCGGTACAGCCGTCCGGCCAGCCGACCGGGCGTCGGGCCCGGCGGGCTCTCGGCGACGCGGCCGAGCGCCCCGTTCCCGAGCAGCCGCGCCAGGCCTTCGCGCTGCCGCCGGCGGCAGCCGACCAGGCGCAGGCCGCGTCCGCGGACAGGCAGCAGTCCGGCGCCTGGCCCACCGACGACCAGGGCCGCCACGACGCGGCGCCGTCCGGACCCGATGCGGAGCACACGCCTGCGCAGGCACACCCGGTGCCCACCGGGCGCCGTCGGGCGCGGCGCGACCCGGCCGAGGAGCAGCAGGCGACGGCGGGCGGCGGGCTCACGCCGGAGGGTGCGGCACCCGCGGGCGCGAGTGGCGGTGGTTCTCAGAGAGCCGGCGTTCCCACACCGCCCGCCGCGGCGCCAGGCCCCGAGCCCCAGCCGCAGCCGCAGCCGCGGGAGCAGGCACCGGCACAGGGTCAACAGCAGCCACAGCCGCGGCCGTACGGGCCGAACGGCTCTGCTCCCGTGCCGCTTCAGGCGCGCGCCGCGCAGCCGTCGCCCGCCGAGGCGCAGGGTGCCGACCCGCAGCAGGCGCGCGCCATCAGCGTGCGGACGCTGGGCCGCGGCGTCCCCTTCGCGCAGCAGGTCGCCGAACAGCAGCGCACGCCTCCGCCGTTCCCCGTGCCCGCCCAGTCGAGCACCGGCTCGGGCCGGCGGCGCAAGCTGGCCGCGCCGCCGGAGGACGGCGAGCGAGGTGCACGGGCTGCTGCCGGTCCGGCGCCCGCAGCGCGTCCGCCTGCCAAGCCCAAGGCCGCGTCGCAGCCGCAACAGCAGCCCCGGCTGCTGGACTCGCAGGGCGAGGGCCGGTCCTACGCCATAGGAGCGCCCGACGCGGGCGTCGAAGGGCCGGAGCCGCTGGACGGACCGAACGGCGCCATCGACGTCACCGACGCGCAGGCCGCTCCGCCGCGCGACGACGAACTGCCGCCGGAGCCGCTGGACAACCCGCGCCGGCTGCTCGTATGGCCCGCCCCGGACGTCGCCACCCAGCAGGCCCTGAGCGACCGCGGCTACCGCCCGGTGATCGTCAACTCGCGCGAAGAAGTGGACGCCCAGATCGCGGCTTATCCGGCAGCGCTGTTCGTCGACCCGCTGACCGGGCCGATCACCCGGACCGCGCTGCAGTCGCTGCGTACGGCGGCGATGGCGGCCGAGGTGCCGGTGCTGGTGACGGCGGGGCTGGGGCAGGCGACGCGGGATGCGGCATACGGGGCGGACCCGGCCGTCCTGCTGAAGGCGCTCGCGCCGCGCGACAGCGAACAGCACCCGCCGCGCGTCCTGCTGACCGAGGAGCAGGACGCCATAGCGGGCGCGCTCTCGGAGACCCTGCAGCGGCGCGGGATGCAGGTCGCGCGGGCCACCTCCGACGCGGACGCGGCGACGCTCGCCGCGCAGATGCACCCGAACCTGGTGGTGATGGACCTGATGCAGGTCCGTCGCCGGCGGGCGGGGATCGTCGACTGGCTGCGCTCCAACGGGCTCCTCAACCGCACCCCGATCGTCGTGTACACCTCCGCCGACATCGATCCGGCGGAGCTGCCACGGCTCAGCTCGGGGGAGACGGTGCTCTTCCTCGCGGAGCGCTCGACGAGCGCTGAGGTGCAGAGCCGGATCGTGGATCTGCTGGCGAAGATCGGCGCCAACTGAGGCACACGGGCCGGTTGACGCACCGAGACCTGAGCGCACCAAAGGCACGCGGGGTGCTGCGGGCCCGGCCGGGGCAGTGGGGCCGGCTCACTGCCCCGGCCGTATCCGTCACAGCACGGTGACGTCCAACTTCCCGTCCGCGTACTGCTTGCGCAGCACCTTCTTGTCGAACTTGCCGACGCTCGTCTTCGGCACGGCCTCGATGACCGCCCAGCGCTCCGGCAGTTGCCAGCGGGCGATCCGTTCGGCGAGGAAGTTCCTCAGGACCTGATAGTCGGCGGTCGCGCCCTCCTTGAGGACGACGGTGGCGAGCGGCCGTTCGCCCCACTTCGCGTCGGGAACGGCGACCACCGCGGCCTCGGCCACGTCCGGGTGCCCCATCAGCTGGTTCTCGAGCTCGACCGAGGAGATCCACTCGCCGCCCGACTTGATGACGTCCTTCGCCCGGTCGGTGAGCGTGAGATAGCCGTCGGGCGTGATCGTGCCGACGTCGCCGGTACGCAGCCAGCCGTCCTCGCTGAACTTGTCCTCGGGGCGGAAGGGTCCCTTGCCGGCGCCTCCGTAGTACGCGCCCGCGATCCACGGCCCGCGCACTTCCAGCTCGCCGGCCGACTCACCGTCCCAGGGCAGGAAGTCCCCGCCGGGGCCGACCAGGCGGGCCTCCACAGAGGCCGGGAAGCGGCCCTGGGTGACCCGGTACGGCCAGGCCTCCTCGTCGGTGAGACCGGCCGGGGGGTGGGCGATGGAGCCGAGCGGCGAGGTCTCGGTCATGCCCCAGGCGTGCACGACGCGGATGCCGTGCCGCTCCTCGAATGCCTTCATCAGAGCGGGCGGACAGGCCGAGCCGCCGATGACGACGGTGCTCAGGGTGGAGACGTCACGCGGCTTGGCGTCGAGTTCGGCGAGCAGGCCCTGCCAGATGGTGGGGACGGCGGCGGCGAGGGTGGGGCGTCCGCTCTCGATCATCTCGGCGATGGCGGCGGGCTGCAGGAAGCGGTCCGGCATCAGCATCGAGATGCCGGCCATGAAGGCGGCGTGCGGCAGGCCCCAGGCGTTGACGTGGAACATCGGCACCACGGGCAGGGCGATGTCGGCTGCCGTCAGCCCGAACGACTCGGCGCTGTTGACCTGCAGGGAGTGCAGATAGATCGACCGGTGGCTGTACAGCACGCCCTTGGGGTCGCCGGTGGTGCCGGAGGTGTAGCAAAGGGCCGCGGCCTCGCGCTCGTCGATCTCCGGCCAGTCGAAGTCGGTGGGGCGGCCCGCGATCAGCTCCTCGTAGTCGTGGACGCGGGGACGGCACCCGTCGAGGACGGACCGGTCACCGGGGCCGGCCACGACCAGGTGCTCGACCGAGTCCAGCTGGGGCAGCAGCGGGGCCAGGAGGGGGAGCAGCGAGCCGTTGACGACGATCACGCGGTCCTCGGCGTGCTGGACGATCCACACGAGCTGTTCGGCGGGCAGCCGGAGGTTCAGGGTGTGGAGTACGGCGCCCATGGAGGGGATCGCCAGGTATGCCTCGACATGGACGCTGTTGTTCCACATCAGCGTGCCGACCCGTTGGTCGCCCACCACGCCCAACTCGTCGCGCAGCGCGTGCGCGAGCTGGGCCGCCCGCGCGCCGATTTCGGCGAAGCTTCGGCGCTCGGGGGCGCCCTCGCCGGTCCAGGTTGTCACAAACGAGTCGGCATGGACCGTGGAGCCGTGCCGCAGGATGCGGCTTACGGTCAGCGGTACGTCCTGCATCGTGCTCAGCACCGGGGACCTCCCGTAGGCGCGGTTTACGCGACGGTAATGTCGCGCTGATTCTGCGGCCGTACCGGGCGGTATGTCACTACCCCGGAGCCAGACGAATATGTCAGTCAGCGCACCGCCGCAGCTCCGGGTCCTCGCGCAGCTTGCCCAGCGCGCGGGAAACCGCGCTCTTGACCGTGCCGACGGACACCCCGAGCACCTGAGCGGTCTGCGCCTCGCTGAGGTCCTCGTAGTAACGGAGTACGACCATCGCGCGCTGGCGGTCGGGCAGCCGGAGGACGGCACGCCACAGCGCATCGCGCAGCACCTGCTGCTCAGCGGGGTCGGGGGCCGGAGCGGACTCGCGCTCGGGGAGCTCGTCACAGGCGAACTCCTCGATCTTCCGCTTGCGCCACTGAGAGGTCCGGGTGTTCAGCAGCGCCCGCCGGACGTATCCGTCCAGTGCCCGGTGGTCCTCGATCCGCTCCCACGCCAGGTACGTCTTGGTGAGCGCGGTCTGCAGCAGGTCCTCGGCATCGGTGGGGTTCGCCGTGAGCGAACGGGCGGTGCGCAGCAGTACCGGCCCCCGCGTCCGTACGTAGGACGAGAACGACAGATACGGCGGGACGGGCGGGCACACTGCGGCGGATGCGCCGGTGCGGACAAGGGGGGTGGTCATGCCCCAACGCTCGCATCGCGCAGGGGCACGACGGATCGGCCGCAGGTGCCGAAGCCGGGTCCGTCTCAGGTTGTACGGGTGCTGCGGGCCCCACCTCCCCAAGGTGGACGGTCTCCCGGGCTCCGGTCAGGGTTGGGAGGTGCGGCCGTCAGCCGACCACCGCGACTGGCGCGTCCACCAGATTGCGGTCGATTTTGATGCGCAGACCGCCGTACCTCTCGGTGACGTTGGGCATGTACTGATGGATCCGGCGGTGCGGGCCCCACGCGTTCCGCGCCAGCGTCGGCTCCCCGTAGAGCGAGGGCGACACATGCCAGCGGGCGAACCACATCACCGACGGCAGATCGGGCGCGCCGTCCCGCCGGGCCAGCTCCATGTGCCGCACCCCGGAGGTGGCGCTGCTGTAGAAGCCGGGGATGTAACCCTGGCGGCGGACTTCGTAGCTCCAACCACGGACGAACGACAGGGTGATGTCGGCGCACTCCTCATCGCCGATGTCATACGCCTCCATATCAAGGTAGAGCGCGCTGTGCAGCCGCATGCCGAGTTCAGCGGCACGTTCCACGGCATCACGGCCCTCCGCCCTGCCTTGGGTCCACGGCAGGTTTCCGATGGCGAACCGCCTCTTGGCGTCGCTGTCGACACAGGGCGACTGCGAACCGACATAGATCGGAATAATCCGCCAGCCCATGTCGGTCACCCCCGCGACCCAGTGGCGCCCCAGGTTCGGCTGCTTCTTGCAGGCCCGTCCGCGGCCGCCGAAGTAGACGCCGACCGCCCCGTACGGGGACGCGCGCCATGCGCTCATAACTCCCAGCGGCGGAGTTTCACAGGTGTCGAACCCGAGGCCGGTGAAGATCTCTGCGCCCTTGGCCCGCGGCTGCCCCATGCCCACAGTGCCCTTGGCCACCGCGGCGGGCGCGGTGAGCGTCCCGCCGATGAGCGAGACCAGCGCCGCCAGCATGGCCAGGGCGTATCGAATGATCTTCTTTCGTCGTTCCATAGGGCCGAGTGAACGATACGGGGCTCCTGAAGGAGCGTCAGACACGCGACTGTGGGACCGAAGTCAGTCGTCTACAGCAAGCACCAGCCCGGAGGTCGGAACGCCGGTGCCCGCCGTGACCAAGGCTCATCACGCCGCCGTGTCAAGGCTCGGCCCAGCCCGAACGAGGCTGTGCGACGGCACCCCGGGTGCCGTCGCACAGCCTGTCATCTGCCCCGCGTCAGGGCTCTGGGGCAGACCTCACCACCACCACAGCCCGGTGTAGTCGACCGCGTGGTTGCTGTTGGACTGGTCGACCACGGTGAAGCCGGAGCCGTTCACATTCGCCGTGTTGTTCTGGTTCGAGGCCCCAGAGCCCGTGGCCACCTGCTGTGTCGTGGTGGGATCGCCGTCGTTGCTGCCGCCGACACCACTGGCGAAGATGCCGGCAACGCTTGCGTTCGATCCCCTGCCCGCGAAGGAGCCGGTGTCGGCGTGCGCCACACCGGCGAGAAGCACGGCCGCCAGGGGGAGCGAAGCGACCGTGGAAAGGGCGCGGACCGTACGGATGCTTGCCATGTGAGTCCTCCAGGAACGGAAGGTACGGGTGCCAGGGTGGCGATTGCCCGCCGCCTCGGCGTTGGTACGACGTCGCGGAAGCAACGTTGCCCACCGAATCCCCGGCGAACCATCCTTGATCGCCCAATTCGCTCGCAGGCATGAAGACCACCCGATAAACGCTCTTCACTTCCGAAATCCCTACCTCACGCCCCCGCGCACCCTGCGCCGAGTGGCGCCACCACGTAGCAGCGGAACCGTTTCGGCGCGCTTTTGAGCCAACCTGAGCCGAGTCGTCACAACACTTTCCGTATTCGAATAGATGTACGAAAATATGGGCATGGTCTGCAACGACCGGCCCCTGCCCCCGGTACGGGGGACGGCGGCGACTGCCCGCGAGCACGCACTGGCCGCCGCCGCCCGCGGCCTGCCCGTCATCCCGCTGACCCACGCCAAACTGCCCGCCGTCCGCTCGCCGCACCACGCCGACCCCGAGCCCGTACGCTGCCGAGGCGAGTGCGGCCGGATCGGGCACGGCATCCACGACGCGACGACCGACCCCGAGGCCGTACACCGGCTGTTCGCAGCGGCACCCTGGGCGACCGGCTACGGCATCGCCTGCGGCCGCACCCCGCACCACCTCATCGGCCTCGACCTGGACGTCAAGGACGGCACGGACAGCGTCGCCGCGCTCCGGAGACTCGCCCGTGAACACGGCTTCGCCATCCCGCCCACCGTCACCGTCCTCACCCCCAGCGGAGGCAGGCATCTGTGGCTGACCGGCCCCGCGGACGCCGAGGTGCACAACTCGGTGGGCCGACTTGCGCCCGGCATCGACGTCCGTGGCAGCGGGGGCTACCTCGTCGGGCCTGGCTCGCACACCACGCGCGGCACCTACCGCCTCGCTCCAGGGCCGTCCGCACCCGCCCCCGCGCCCGCCGCTCTGCTGCGCCTCCTCGCGCCCCCTACGCGCCCCCCTTGCCCCCTCGTACGCCCCGGCTCCCCCGACGGAGCGGGGCACCCCGCGGCACTGGTGCAGTTCGTACGGCAATCGCGGCCCGGCGAGCGCAACAGCCGCCTGTTCTGGGCCGCCTGCCGCGCGTACGAGACGGGGCACGGCCCGCAACTGGCCCCCGCCCTTGCGGAGGCGGCGGTCCGCACCGGGCTGCCCGAGCGCGAGGCGCTGGCCACCATCGCCTCGGCCGCCCGCCACACAGCCCCCGCCGCGACGGGCTAGCCACCGACGCGCTTCGAACTTGACAGACCGCTCAGAGCCGGTCGGGCGGGGCCATCCGGTAGACGAAGGGCCCCAAGCCGCCTTCGGCGATCGCGAAGACGAGCTCGACGGCGCTCTCCTGCAGCGCTGCCTTCTCGAGGGAGCCGATCCGTACGGGTTCGTAGCCCGCGTCGCGGTTGAGCTGCTCGACGACCTCGCGGGCCTCATCGTCCCCGCACCACAGATTGCTCGGCCGCGCACGGGCTTCGCCGAGCCGGCCGTAGAGCGAGGCGAAGTTGAGGTTGAACGACTTCGCCGTCGGGCCGTTGGTCCTGGACTTCACATACTCGGCGTTGGAGGAGAAGCCGGTCGGCGGACGCGCGCCGATCAGGTTGGTGGTGTCGATCGCGGTCTTGCCCTGATGGCCCCGCAGCCTGTCGAAGGCTTCGGCAACGGCCCCGCCCGGCACCGCCACGACCATGGCTTCGGCATCTGAGACATCGCCGCCGTCCCGCCCGATGCGGGTCACCGCGTGGCCCGCTCGCTCCCACAGGTCCGCCAGCCCGCCGCCGACATTGCCCCTGCCGATCACTGCGACCCTCATCGGCCGCTCCTTCCACGATCGCAACGGATGCCGCCTTCGCAGCGATCATGCGCGGCGGAGATGGGAGCCGCAACTGGAACTCCCGCGGGTCCGCCATGACATTCAGACCCGATTTAGTCGATTTCAACCATTTCTGCGAGGCGAAAGGATCCCGGCCGGGACAGCGGAAGAGGGCACCACGCGATTTCTCGCCTTTCCCGTACACCCATTGGCCCCTCTGGTGAGTCAGAGCAGGGAGCAGCGCACTTCGGTGCGGGCCATTGAAGGCAATTCTGCCGTTCAGGCTGATCTCGGAGCGTTCGATTTGATAACTCTCAACAAGGGCGTCCGCAAGGCTGCCGCGAGCACCCGCAGGTACAAGACCGCAGCCGCCGTACTGAGTGCCGGTGCCGTACTGACGGTCTCTCCCCTGGCGTCGCCCGCGTACGCGGCCACCGCGCCCACGGTGAGCGCCAAGGGCGCGTTCCTGCTGGACAACGCGACCGGCACCACGGTGTACAGCAAGTACGCCGACACCAAGCGGCCGATGGCCAGCACGACGAAGATCATGACCGTCCGTGTGGTTCTCGGCCAGACCAATCTCAACCTCGACCGCAAGGTCACCGTCAAGCAGGCCTACCGCGACTATGTCGCCTCCAAGGGCGCCAGCACCGCGGACCTGAGGACCGGCGACAAGGTTACGGTCCGTCAGCTGCTGTACGCGACGATGCTGCCCTCGGGCTGCGACGCCGCATACGCCCTCGCCGACACCTTCGGCACCGGTACCACCATGTCCGCGCGGGTCAAGTCGTTCATCGGCCAGATGAACACGAAGGCCGCCGGCCTGGGCATGGCCAACAGCCACTTCGACTCGTTCGACGGGAACTCGACGACCGGGCAGAACTACACCACGCCACGCGACCTGGCGAAGCTCGCCCGCAGCGCGATGAAGTACTCGACGTTCCGCACCGTGGTGAAGTCGCAGAAGACGGTGCAGCAGGCGACGTCGAGCACCGGCGCCATCCGTACCTACACCTGGTACAACACCAACAAGCTGCTCGGCTCGTACTCCGGTGCCACCGGCATCAAGACCGGCACCAACACCCCGGCGGGCCCGTGCCTGGTCTTCTCCGCCACCCGCGGCACCAAGACCCTGATCGGTGTCGTCCTGAACGACACCAACCGCTTCACCGACGCCGCGAAGATGCTGGACTACGGCTTCGGCAGCACCACGGCGTCGACGATGCAGCTGCGCAGCCTGCCCGCGGGCGCCCAGCACGACTGATCAGAGCACCTCAGGCGGGCGCAGCCGCTGTGGCAGGGAGCTCGCGCCGGCTGGTCAACGCCGCAACATGAGCGCGACGAGGGTGCACCACATCCACAAGCTCGATGACATCACGCACTCCACGTCAACGGCCCTTCTTCACCCAGCGTCACCACCGAAAGCGAGACAGGGCCGTTAAAAATTGACAGGCCCACCTTCGGTATCTTCGGCATAGTGCGGCAGCCCTCGAAATCGCAAGGCCAGTCCCAGCAGCACATGGGTTCCCGAGGGCGCTCACTCAACTCCGGTGCGTAGCCAGGGCTATACTCTGCCACTACTGACGTGCTCGCATCAAATATCGGGCACCTTCCGCTCCATACGGAACATAAAAAGACATGGGGGATATCGCGTGTCAGCCGGGACGGAAATCGCGGATCCGGTAGCGCTCAATCGTGCGGGCACCGGCGCGCGCGAGATCGCGGGGCAGACGCAGAACGCCGGCGCTCATCCGGTGGACGAGACGCGCTCGGCATCCCGGGACTTCGGCACCGGCAACTGGGACGGTGGGCTGGGCGGGGCGCTTACCGGCCTGGCGGAGACCTGGTCAGCTCAGGTCTCCGCACTCGCGGCCGACTGCAACAGCCTCGCCGACCAGTGCGGCGGTTCGGGAACGCTATATCAGCGCACCGAAGCCGCGAACACGCAGACCATGCGATCTCTGTCGAGTGAGTCCTCGCCCTTCGGCTGAACCAGGCCCTCCACCCACCGCCACCGCGCCAGCCTGACAAGACTCACGACTCCACGGGGGACTCGCCGAGCGCATGCCGACGTACGAGCAGCTGTACCACCTCAACCTCAGCAACCTCAAAGCGGCCGCTGACCGCTGGGAGGAGACCGCCACCAAGTTCAAGGGGCTGCACACCGCGTACGGCGACCAGGTCGCCCGACCCTTCCGGCAAGCCGGCTGGACCCAGCCGGTCCTGATGGCGGCCAAGGCCGACAACGACGTACACACCTCCCAGCAGCAGTTCGAGAGCGCCCACAAGGAGGCAAAAGGCATCGCCGGCGTTCTCACGTCACTGCACGCCGAGCTGAAGAAGGCCAAGGACGACCTCCACCGCCTCGCTGATGTCGAGGCCAAGGAGCAGGACCTCCACGTCAGCGGCACCGGCACCGTCTCCCCGCGCTACGACCTCTCCCAGGACCCCGGCGCCCGCCACGACCCCGATGGCCAGGCCGCCATCCGCGAACAGCAGGAAGCCTGCGCGGCATTCGCCCGCCGCATCGCGCGCATCCTGCAGCGCGCCGCCGACGCCGACGAGACCGCCTGCTGGGCCCTGCGCCGCGATCTCGGCGGAAGCCGAAGCGACTTCAACTCCAAGGTCGTCACCTCCCTCGACGACGCCGAGACCACCCGCTCGGCCGAGCTGATGAAGAAAGACGCCCGCACGAACACCGACGGGTGGGTCGCCGAAGGCGAGGCCGAAGCCTCCGGCCCCGGCGTCGGGACATCGGCCACCGGGCCCGATACCGGGGCTGGCAAGCTGGGCGAGGCCGAGGCGCATGCCGACCTCGGCCGCGCGAGCGCGGAGGGCTCGCTCACCAATGGCCCGATGAAACTCGCCGGGGAGGCCGAGGCCTATGTGGGCGCCAAGGCCTCCGCGGCCGGCGGCATCACCAACGAGGGCATCAAGGGCGAGGCCGGCGCCTTCGCAGGCGGCGAGGCCTCGGCCAAAGGCCGCGCCGACGCCGGCCCCGTCGGGGTGTACGGACGGGCGGAGGCCAAGGCGGGTGCTGAGGCCGGCGTCAACGCCGGGGCCGGCCTCGAGGGGTTGCAGGCGGGCGCGGAAGCGTTCGCCGGCGCGAAGGCCGGCGTCGCGGGGGGCGCGGACATCGGAGGCATCGGGGCGGGCGCGACGGCCGAGGGCTGGGCCGGCGTCGGAGCCGAGGCCGAGGCGACTCTTGGCAAGGACACAGACGGCACGTGGCACATCGGCGCGAAGGCGGGCGCCGCCCTCGGGCTCGGCGGCGAAGTGGGCTTCGAGGTCACCGTTGATCCGGGGAAGATCGCCGACACCGCGAGCGATGCGGCCGACGCCGTGGGCGATGCGGCCGGGGCAGCCGGCGATGCGATCGGCAGCCTGTTCTGATGCACCCTTCCACAGACCCACTGCCATAGGCACACTGCAGTAGTAAGGAGGGCCTGAGATGCCCACGACCCTGCCCGTACCGATCGAGTTCGAACTGCCGGAAGGCTGGCGCGCCGCACCGCCGGATGAAGTCGGCGCACCGGGCGCGGCGTTCGTCGCGCTGTATCCGCAACCGGATGACGGATTTACCGCGAACATCACGGTCGATGGCGAGTACCGCCCGGATGAGGCGACGCTGTCCGAGATCGCACATGAGTCTGTGGAGCGCTTGCGCCAGGCCGCCAGGTCGGTCGTGGTCACCGGCCGCCGCGAGATCGGCTCTGCGGATGCGCCCGGTTTCACGCAGACGGTGGCCGTCTCGGCCGTCATCGGCGGCGTGCACCGCGACCTCGTCCAGTCCCAGGTGTACCTTTCCATGCTGGACGTTGCCGATCCGCGCGAGCGGGCGGTGATCCGCCTGGTCCTGACGGCCACCGCGTCCCAACACCTCGCCGTCCTGGGTGACTTCCAGGACTTCGTGCGCACAGTTCGCCCCGACACCAGCGCAGCTTCGTAGCGCGTCCCGCGGAAGCGGCAGATCTTGCACCGCCAATCCGACTCTTCATAGGTTGATTTCATGGGACTCTTCGACAAGCTGACCGGAACCAAGCGCCCCGCCGACGGTGTCGCCCCGCGATCCGCCGCTGAGGTCCACGCGGCTCTGCTCGGCCTCAACCGCCCTGACGTCCCGTACGTCATCCGGGACGGCCGCGCGGAGGGCGCCGACCTGGTGGCCGAGTGGCGCATCCTGGACCCGGCCTGGCAGACCTTCTTCGTCCACACCCAGGTGAGTCGAGTGTTCCAGGTCCGTATGCGCGTGGTCCCGGAGAAGCACGAAGTCCGCTCCCTCGACCAGCAATACGAGGTCACGTGGGTCGGCGACACCCCCAGGCTGGCCATCGCGGCCGAGGACCGACGTGGCCAGGTACAGACGGTCTCGAAGCGCTGGACGCTCGGCAGGGGCGAAGACGGGGGCCTCGAAGGGACCGAGACGTTCAGCTTCGACAGCTCAGACCTGAAGAACCCCCTGCAGGACACCGTCCTGGGCGCGGGGTGGACCTGGCGCGGAGTCATCACCGGCAAGCTGTGAATTGGCGGGACCACGCCCGCTTGCCTGCGTGAGTCTCATTCGCCGAGGGTGGAGAACCTGGAGCTTCGCGACATGGGGCTGCTTCTATTGATTCGGTCAAAGCTGCGCGGGCTTGTCCAGGCAGTCTGGTCGTCCTTCGACTGGTAGAAGCTGCGGTGTTTGACCATGGCGTGCAGGAGGTCGACGCGGAGCAGACCAGAGACAGATCAGGACGGCCCGTGATGTTTGTGCTGGGCCCGTTTCCGGGCGTAGTAGGTTGAGTCCGTTTCACCCTGAAGCCGCTGGTCACGGGGCTGGTGTGATGGATGGGTGGGCAGCTCGTGCTGGTCGCGGGCGTTGTCGGGCGTGATGATCGTCTGACAGTCGGGCGGGGGCGGATCCGTGGCTCGGCTGCCGAAGTGTGCGGCGGATTAATACGCTCTGTCCAGAGTTCAGCCGGACACCCCGCAGCCAGCGCTCGTTCGATTCTCGCCGGGGTGATGTAGGCGGCATCGACGACGTGCTCGGCCGGGGCCAGGCGGGCGTCGGCGAGATCGTCGTGGATGTGTTCGGTGAGCTCGCCGTCCTGGACCGGGGCGATCGTGGTGGCCACGTGGACGACCACCTCGGGCCCCTCGGCGTCGCAGGTCTCGGTCAGGTGGACCCGGTAGCCGCTCCAGGCGGTGTCCCGCTTGACGCAGTAGTGCGCGTCGGTGTCGTAGGGGGAGTCGAACCGCAGGTGAGCTGGGGGCAGCGCATGGCCGTCGCGCCAGCGCAGCCTCCCGCGGGCATCCCAGTAGTAGTGGTGGATCCACACCCGGCGCAGGATCTCCACCTGCGGTAGCACTCGCAGCCGGGGCGGGGCATCCGGTGCCCAGGCGGCGGTCAGGACCTTCTGGCCGTCCTGACCGAAGGTCTCCGCCAGGGCGGTGACCCCGGCTTTCCCGCCGGGGACCTTGCCGATCTCGACCTTGCGCCCGTAGCGCTTGTCCCACTCCGGCTCGATCAATGCCCGCAGCCAGTCCCCGTCGGCCTCGGCCAGCTCCTCCAGCGCGGCCCGCAGCGTTTCGCCGGCCAGTTCCAGCCGGCTGAGCGTGCGGACCGCCGCGAGTACGTGGGTGGCATCGGTGCGCTGACGGCCCCCGGCCTTCAGCAGCCCGGCCTCCACCAGCCGCTTCAGCATCACCCGCAGCAGCCGGTCAGCGCCATCCCTCTCCGCCAGCCGGGCCCGGAACTCGCTGAGCACCGAGTAGTCGAACCCCGGATCCTCCAGCTCCAGCCCCAGCGCGTACTTGAAGTCGATCCTCGTGCGCACCGCATCCGCCGCGGCACGATCCGACAGGTTCTCCGCGAACTGCAGTACCGACACCAGTGCCAACTGCCCCGGTGAAAACCCCGGACGGCCATCGCAGGGATACAGGTCCGCGAACTCCTCATCCTCGAACAACACATCCAGCCGGTCCCGCACCAGCATCGCCGGGGTCCCCTTCGGACACGCCGCCCACGCCGTACGCACCGTCCTCACCGGAATCCGCTGGAAACTCCTCGGCCGCAACGACACCCCACCCACACCCCAAAACCCGAGGCCACCCCGCACCCCTCCAGCGAAGCACTCCGCGACCCCACCGTCAGCACGCCCCACAAGATCGCCAACAGAGTCGTAGTCGTCAGCTTACGCAGGCTGCCGAACCGGCGAAACGTGTTCCGCGCATGATAATCCAGGGTTCTTGCGAGCCTCCTGTCCAGGCAGACCACCTATTTCGTCACTCTGACGCAAAATTCCTGGATCCGCTTCGTCGCGCTCTGCGATGCTTGTGTTCGATCGAGAGGGGCCGCAGACATGCAGTGGAAGACCCACGGTGAGCGAGAGATCTACACCAACCCTTGGGTGAATCTGTGTCTGGTCGACGTCCAGCAGCCGGATGGGCGCCGATGGGAGTACCACGTGGTTCGGCTCCGGCACTTGGCCGTGGCCGCTGTGGTCAATGATCGCCAAGAGGTCTTGATGATGTGGCGGCACCGCTTCATCACGGACTCGTGGGCTTGGGAGCTGCCCATGGGCCTGGTCGAGGAGGGAGAGACCCCGGAGGAGGCAGCCGCCCGCGAAGTCCTGGAAGAGACGGGCTGGCGTCCTGGCCCCATCAAGCCCCTGATCTACGCCGAGCCGGCCAACGGGATCACCGATTCACAGCACCATGTCTTCCGCGTGGATGGCGCTACCTACGCTGGACCGCCCACGGAGAAGAACGAGTCCGACCGCATCGAGTGGATCCCTCTCTCGGAGGTGCGGGGAATGATCGACCGCCGCGAAATCGTGAGCAGTGGATCTCTCGTGGGTCTGCTGTACCTGCTCATGGATGAAGCGAGCCGCTGACCGGTGGGAGGACTTCCCGTAGCCTCGCCTCGAAGGCCAGGGCTACGGGCTCTTGCCTGTGCGGGGCCAACTGCGCGTAGAACTCCCTGAGATGGCCTGACACTCGCTCGGAGGCCACCGCCGACGCGGGCCCCAGAGCTTGCGTGGCGGTATGGCACGCCTGATCAAGCTTGCCTTGTTCGAGCTGCGTACGAGCCAGCCAGAAGGCATGAAACGCTCGGCCGCGCTGGTTGGTGGGGTCTTCCCTGCGCAAAGCATCCGCGATCAAGGGTTCCGCAGTCGCTGCTTCGCCCAGTCGGCCGTGGGCGATTCCGGTGTCCACGATGAGCTTCGGCGCATCGAAGTAGGTCACCCATGCAGGGTCCGGGTCACTGGCCTGGATCTGCTCGAATTGGCGGTGTGCTTCAGCGATTGCCTGGTGAGTGGATGCCCGGTTACCGAGGGCCGCATGAGCGAAGGCTTCACGCATGGACAGCATCGACAGGACGCGTGGGGTAGTGCCGAGGGCTGGGCGAGCCTGGTCCTGGGCAGCGGTCACAAGTGCTAGAGAGTCCGCAGGCTTGTCCTGATACGTCGCTTGCAAGCTCATGCAGGCAAGGACGTTGGCCATAAATTGGCGGTCGTCGATTTCCCTGGCCAGTTGCAGCGCCTCGGTGAAGTACGCGCGAGCCTGGTTGTACTGGCGGGCGTCGAAGTAGGTCCACCCAGTGAGGCGCGCCAACTCGGCCGCGATTCCGTACAGCCCGTTCTGGATGGACGGCGGTCGGCTCTCCTTCAGGAGCCCGACCACATATCGGAGCTGGCCGACGATGGCCGGCCTCAGAGCCTCACCACCGTGCTGGTCGTCCCGTCGCCAGTAGTCCTCGATAGACGACCGGAACGCTTCAAGTGTGGCTGCGCTGAGGCTTGTCCGGGTGGCCAACGCCAGGATGCTGTCCACATCCGGCCCCGGCAGGGAAGCGGGTGTCTGCTTCTCCGGCTCCGGCTCTTGAGGCGCCTCGCGCTCGGTGACTACGAGAGACTGGGGCGTCTCCCAAGGCCGCCGGGCAAGCCCAAGCATGTGTCCCGGGATACGCAAGCCGTCCGCGATGCGCTCGATGACGTCCATGTGCAACAACTGGCGCTGCCCAGCGATTACTTCGCCAACTCGACTGGGAGTTAGCTCGCATCGCCTGGCGATCATCGACGGGTAGATGCCCGCCCTGATCTTCACCAGCCGGAAGACTCTGGTGAAGTCTCGTACCCGACACGCATTGATCATCTCTGGCTCGGTGAGCAGCCTGGCAGGCAGTTCCTGCGGCCGGTCGGCGTCAGGCATGGGCAAGCTCCCACACTGCGAGGGCTACGCAACGTCGCTGATTCTCTACTTGCCGCGATGTTACCCAAGTTGGGTAATCAGCCTGACCTTTTGGCGGCGCTCCCCGGGTCGCGATGCTCTTGTGCATGGCGAGCAACCAGCAGACCAGACCAGGCATCGGTGAACTGGCGAAGGACAGCGCCAGGGGACGTATTGGCGTCGTCATGGGTGAGGTCGGCGGCCGTGTGCAGATGAGGCCGCTCCGTGGGGGCATGGAGTGGGATGCCATGCCGGACCAGGTGGTTACGCTCAGTGCGCGGGAGGAACTGAGCGCACGTCTGACCGTGAGGAATGGCAACAGTCAGGTTGGGCTGTGATGCGCGCCATCGGCCGGTACGCCGGGGTCCTGTTCATCATCTGCATCAGCGGGTCGTGTGGCCTGGTGATCGGCATGGCTCTCGGCATCAGCCAGTAGTAGGCCACCCGGACGGGTGCCAGCTCCCCGGCTCCCCCGCCCCGGTTCGGGGTCGGCGTCCAAGTCCGCTCCCTCATCGTCTATGAGCCGAGCTCGACGATCAGGGCGGCATGTACGTGCCACGCACCACCTCACACACAGGAGATTGCACATGACAGCAACGGCGAACGATCAGAAGACCGGTCGCGCAGTGGCTGGTGAGGAGCTGTTCCAGAGCCTCGCCCACTTCGTGGTCATCCACAACGGGCAGTCGCCCGAGCGTGCCGAGCAGATCGCGGACCAGGCGGTCGCCTTCGTGGTCTCCGCAGCCACCGCCACCGTCCCCATGGTCCCGTCGGACGACGTGGACCTCGGCCTCCACGCGCTCATCCTGCACACGAAGGAATACGCCGGGCTGTGCGAGCAGTACGCAGGCCGCTTCCTGCACCACAACCCGAAGCCGGGTGGAGGAGCCCGAGACCCGGAGAAGGTCGCCGCCTCGGCACGCGCCATGAAGGCGGCCGGGTTCATGGTCTTCGACGACCTGTGGACCGTGAACGGGGAGAACCTCGCGCAGTGCGACTCGGACTGCGGCCGACCGTACGGTCAGGCGTAGCACACGACGAGAGCGATGCGGCCGGCCTCGACTCGTGGTCGGCCGCGTTCGCCCGGAAGGAGAAGAGACGTTGTCCGGCTCAACCCCTGAACTGCCGATCGCGGTGCTCGACGCGCTCATGCCCACGGCTCAGCACCTGATCATCAACCGTCGGGGCTCCACCGTCTGGGAGGTGGAGAGCCATCGGGGCCGGTACGCCGTGAAGCTCGGTTATCCGATCGAGGCAACAGCTGACTGGCCTGCCCAGCCCTGGACTGCGCTTGCGCCTGCGCGCGAGGGTGCCGTTCTCTATCGCCTCGGCTTCGAGGAGGTCGCGTACGGCGAGTGGGAGCGCGGAACGTGGAACTTCCAGCCATGGCATGAAGGGCCGAACCTGTACAGGCTGTGGGAGCCCTGCCGTAGGCGGGACTCGTCCATCGAACCGCATACCAGCGTGGCGCTGGGATGCGTCGAAGCGCTGGCCGAACTCCATGCAAGGGGCTGGGCACACGGTGATGTGCAGCCTGCCCACTTCATCATCGGGCCGGAGCGGACGCATCTCATCGACCTCGCGCTTGCCCGAGGCGGGCACGTGCCCGAGGGGTACGACTTTCCGTTCCGCGGCTGCCTCGTCCACTACGAGGCACCGGAGATCGCCCGCAGCGTGCTGGCAACCGGCGAAGCCGAGCCGACGCAGCAAGCCGACATCTACGCGCTCGGCGCATCCCTGCTCATCTCCGCCACAGGCTGGCGGGCGGTCGAGTATCCGGACGACGCTCCGCGCCCTGTGCAGAGAGAGGCCGTGGCGAACGGCAGGCGTCGTCCCGTGAAGACGCCTGGTGAGCTGGGCGAACTGATTGACGCGATGCTCAGCCATGCTCCCGAGGATCGCCCCACCGTCTATGAGGTGGGTAAGGCCCTGAGCTGAGCCCGAAGCCTCGGTTCATCCGGCGCCGATCGCGCGCCTGAGACCAACAACCAAAGACCGGACCACCCTCAGCCTGGACAGCATTCCGGGTGGTCCGGTCACGGAATCCCTGATCAGGACCCCGGTGCCGATGGTACCGGGGGAGTCGGTCGCCTACCCGGCGATCCGCAAGGTACGGGTCGAGTGCCTCACGGCATGGTCCCAGGTGATGGCGGCGCTGTTGGCCGAGCGCCGCCCCGACCGGCCGGTACCGCCGATGGCCGGTACCGCCGCGATCGGGGCGGTTGTGCATCTGCCGGCCACCGCCATCGAGGAGGGCCGGGACCTGTCCTCGATGACGGCATCCTGGCCGACACCGCCTAGTGCTGCACCGCGTTAGTTCGTTGAGGGTGGGGTGGTCCAGGCGGTGGGGTCGTTGAGGTAGAGACCACACGCGCAGTCGAGGGCCTCTTCGGGAGAGCCGGCCGGGTGACCGCTGGGCAGGACGTTGTCCTGGTAGCCGTCGCGGCTGGCCAGGTAGATCGCGAAGCCCCAGGTGTGGAGAACACCGCCGAAGCGCAGGCGGCATAGCGGCAGTACCTCACCGCCGGGCAGGACCCCGTCGAGGTAGGCGAACCCACCCCGGAAGCGGACCTCCACCTTGTCCAACTGCGGCCAGCGGGCGGCGGCGTGCTCGTTCAGGCGCTCGCGCAGGTGGTGCTGCATCGACTCGGGTGGGCTCTTGGGCATGCCGTCCATCGTGCCGTCTGCCGCCCCGGTGCGCCATGATCCACTCTCATGGTGACGGCGGGCTGGGGGAGGGACCGGGTGGCGCGGGCAGCGGCGGTGCCGGTGGTGCTGGATCAGGCGGTCCGCCGGCGGCTGGAGCGGATCGCCACCTCGGCCAAGCCGAGGTACGTGCGGTGATGCGGGCGAAGATCGTGCTGGCCGCGGCGGACGGCGCATCCAACGCCCGGATCGCCCGGGAGGTCGGCGCCAGCGTGAACACGGTGCGCAAGTGGCGGGGCCGGTTCGCGTCGGCCGGCGAAGCCGGCCTGCGGGACGCCCGCCGCTGCGGTCGGCCCCGCATCTACGGGCCCGAGGTCCGCGTCGCGGTGGTGGCCACCGCCACCAGCCTTCCCCCGCACCCGGAGTCGACCTGGTCACACCGGGCGATCGCCGCGCATCTGGCCGAGCTGGCGATCTCCGCCTCCCAGGTGGGGCGGATCCTGGCGGAGTGCGACCTCAAGCCGCACCGGGTGCGCGGCTGGCTCACCCGCCGCGACACCCCCGAGTTCTGGGAGCGCGCCGCCGACATCTGCGGCCTCTACCTCGCCCCGCCGCAGGGTGCGGTGGTGCTGTCCATCGACGAGAAGACCGCCATGGCCGCCCGCTCGCGCAAGCACCCCGGCCAGCCAGCGGCGCCCGGTCGCCCGGCCCGGCAGGAGTTCGAGTACGTCCGGCACGGCACCGCCTCGATCGCCGCCGCGCTGGACGTGCGCACCGGCGAGGTGCTCACCCAGCCCATCGCGCGCAACGACGCGGCGACGTTCATCCGCTTCCTGCAGATGCTCGACCGCTCCATCGCCCCGGACCGCCAGATCCATGTCGTGCTGGACAACGGCGCCTCCCACATCGCCAGGAAGACCCAGGCATGGCTGGCCGCCCACCCGCGCTGGCACGTGCACTGGACCCCGCCGCACGCCTCCTGGCTGAACCAGGTGGAGCTGTTCTTCTCCGCCCTGGCCCGCCGCGTCCTGCGTCACGGCGACTTCACCAGCCGTGACGACCTCATCGACAAGATCGACGCCTACGTGATCGCGCACAACACCGCCGCCCGGCCCTACCGCTGGACCTACGACGGCAGCCCGCTCAAGGCCGCATGACCCCCAATGAACTAACGCGGTGCAGCACTAGCGTCTGCTGCCCGCCAGACGGCCCGGCCTCACTTCAGGTGTCGGTCCAAGAACCGGCACCCGTCCTCCAACTCGAACCACGGGGTGCCGGTGTGCCCTCCCAGATTGGCGTGCAGCGTCTTCTCCTTGCTGCCGAAGGCGTCGAACAGGTCCAGGGCCCGTTGCCGGGGGTTCCCTTCGTCGTCCCACTGCAGCAAGAACAGCAGCGGAATGGTGACCTGCCGGGCCTCCTCGCGCTGGGCACGGGGCACGTACCCCCCGGCGAAGAAGCCTGCGGCCGCGATGCGCGGCTCGACCACCGCCAGCCGAATGCCGAGGGCGGTCCACCCCCCGGAGTACCCGACCGGGCCGCCGATCTCGGGCAGCTCAAGGAGGGCGTCCAGAGTGGTCCGCCATTCCGGGACCGCGTTTTCGACCAGCGGGCCGATGAAGGACTCGAAGATCTCGTCGACCGGCTCGCCGGCCTGCATCGCACGCCGGAGGTCGGCACGGGCCTGCTCGTCGGCGGCGGAACGGGGACGGTCACCGCACCCGGCGGCGTCGATGGTGGCCACCGCGTAGCCGCGCGCCGCGGTGTACCGGGCCCGGGCCACCAGCCGGGGTTCCGCCTTGGGCAGACCGTTGTTGTGGGCCATCAGGATCAGCGGGGCCGGTGCGGCGGATGCAGGCGTCCACAGGGTGCCGGGGATCTCGCCGAGGGTGAATTCGCGCTCGATGACGCCGTCGTCGAGGCGCTGTTCAGAAGTGAATTGCATGGTCGTGCCTTTCGGGAGGGCTCTTGAACGGCGCTCCCGGACGACCTATCGCCCAGCCGTGGCCCCGGAGGGGAGCACCCATGTCGATACTGCGTTCACGGGTACCACCTCCTCGTTCTCTCGCACGGCCTCCGGGAGATTAGCAACGGTCGCCGTGGTCCGCCAACGGGTTTTTGCGGAGGCTCCGTGGCCGGATGCCGCCTCACCATATAGGACACGGTCTAAGTCTGGTTGCGGCTATTCGACCGGTTCGACTGTTTTAGACCAAACCGTCACATCCAATGTAGCTGACTCAAGTTCGCCCGAGGTCATCAAATGCCAGCCCAGGACTTTGATGAAGGCGATCCGCTTTTCTGAGGTCACGACGCACGCAGTCATCCCGCGCTTGATGTTCTGTGTTGTGATCTCTAGGCCGAACTCCGAAGCCTCGTTGCAGGCCTTCCAAGTTGGCGGGCCCGAGATCTTGGCGATATCTCCATCATCGCCAGTGATATTATTTTCATCCCCCCAGGGGGATAGTGTGATGTCATGATAGCCGTCGCCGTGTGACGCCCAATTTGAGCCGGTTGAGTCGATATCGACACCCTCGTCATAATCTAGGAATACTTTCTCGTGGTTTCGTACGGATGGTTCCTTCCCGTCTCCCGTCTCCGCTGGTTTGGTCATAGGTGGCGGGGTGGGAGTGGCGACCTCCTCGTCCCGTGTCGTGGAGGTTGAAGGCGAACTGCCTGTGGACGGCTTCTCCCCGTCATCGCCGATCAAGGCTGCCCCGAGTGTGGCTGCTGCGCTGATGAGTGCTGCCGCTAATGCCCCAATGAGCCCGATCTTGGATGGGCTCATGGCTGTTCGGTGCGGATCCCTCGCGGGAGGCGACGGCTCGGGATTCACGTCTGAGCTACCGGTCAATGCAGACTCCCAGGGGCGAGGGTGGAGCGTGCTGCCACGATGGGCATGTATGTGTGCGGCTATTTCTTATCAGGATCGGTCGATCCCTGCGATGGAAAGCTGTCCGCCCGCTCATTCGGTTGCCGACCTCTCGCGCTGCGGTCAAGGGCTTCGCGCATTGGGCGATCAGGATCTGGCGACCCTGAGGTGGGGTGCGGAATTATCGCCACTTTCGAACCCAGGTGAGCCAAGGTTGCTCCTGCGGAACTGCGGGTGGTGATCTTCCGGGTGAAGGGGAAGAAAGGGGTTGCGTCCAGCGGAGTGGTGTGTGTACGGGTTCCACCTGATCCGGGAGTTTGCTCCGGCGTCGGGGCGAGGCCCGTATAGACGAACGGCCACCGGCTGATCTTCGAGATGTCTAAGCCTCGAAGGAGATCAGCACGATGACCGCACCAGACAGTCTGCCCCTGCACGCTCTCGCCGAAGACAACCTCGCCGCGGCGAGACCCGATCTGCTGCGCGCGATGATCAAAACGTTCGCCGACGCGCTCATGTCCACGGAGGCGGACGCGCTCTGCGGCGCCGAGTACGGGCAGGTCAGCGACGAGAGAGTCAACCACCGAAACGGCTACCGCCCACGCGAGTGGGACACCCGCGCCGGCACCGTCGAACTCGCCATCCCCAAGCTGCGGCAGGACAGTTACTTTCCCCACTGGCTCCTCGAACGCCGCCGCCGGGCCGAGCAGGCCCTCATCTCGGTGGTGGCCACCGCAAGGGCCTTACACGTTCGTCTGGGTGGATGCGCTGACCCAGAAGGTCCGCGAGGGCGGCCGCATCATCAACGTCCACGCGCTGATCGCGGTCGGCGTCAACGCCGACGGCCACCGAGAGATCCTCGGCCTGGACGTGGCCACCGCCGAGGACGGTGCCGGCTGGCTCGCCTTCCTGCCCTCACTGATCGCCCGCGGCCTGTCCGACGTCCAGCTCCTCGTCTCCGACGCCCACGCCGGCCTGGTCGACGCGATCGGCGCGGTGCTGCCCGGCGCCTCCTGGCAGCGATGCCGCACCCACTACGCCCGCAACCTGCTCTCCTAGGTCCCGAAGTCGGCTCAGCCCTGGGTGGCCACGCTGCTGCGGACCGCCGAGCAGAACGACGAGTGGACCGAGCCCGCCGCTACATGAGCCGCGAACTGCTGGCCAAGGCCCGCCTCCACCCGATCGAGTCAGAAACCGACGACACCGCCCTGCCCACCGAACTCACCGCATAGCCTCAAAACGAGATCACCGAGTGGCCGTCAATACACCACTCTCCTGCGGACGTGACCTGGTCCGGACCGCCTCAGGATTGACAACCCAAGCGCCGCCAGACAATCGCCTGACATGCGACTTCCTGTCCCGAGCGGGTTGCATCTTGGTCCACGCCTGGTCCACAAACACTGATCAGCGACGTGACAGAGGCGGATCAAGGTGAGACAGGCCCAACAGAAGAGGGGTGCCCCAAAACCGGGGCACCCCTTCTGGCCAGCGGCTTCGCTGACCTCGGCGGAGGGTGTGGGATTTGAACCCACGGTGGTGTCGCCACCACGACGGTTTTCAAGACCGTTCCCTTAGGCCGCTCGGGCAACCCTCCCCGCGTCGTCGGCCGGCAACGACGCGCGCAGGTCAGCCTAACCGGTCCCGGCACCCGCGCGGGGAGGAAGGGTCAGCTGTCGCCCTTGCGCTGGCCGAGGGTGACCTCCACCGTAGACTGCTTGCCGCCGCGCTTGAACGTCAGCTGCACCTTGTCGCCCGGCTTGTGCGTCCAGATCTCGCTGATCAGCGTCGGCCCGCTGTCGATCACCGTGTTGTCCAGCTTGGTGATCACATCGCCCGGCCGGAGCCCCGCCTTGGCGGCCGGACCGCCCGGGGTGACCGGGTCGCTGCCACCGCTGCCGCTGTCGGAGATCCGCGCGCCGTTGCCCTGCTGCCGCATGTCCACCTGGACACCGATCACCGGGTAGACCGGCTGGCCGGTCCTGATCAGCGTCTCGGCGACCCGCTTCGCCTGGTTGATCGGGATCGCGAAGCCGAGGCCGATGCTGCCGGCCTGCGTGGACTCGCCGCCGAAGCCGCCGCCGCCTCCCGCCGACTGGATGGCGGAGTTGATGCCGATCACCGCGCCCTGCGCGTTGAGCAGCGGACCGCCCGAGTTCCCCGGGTTGATCGAGGCGTCGGTCTGGATGGCGCTCATGTACGAGGCATTGCTGCTGCCGCCGTCACTGGAGGCGACAGGGCGGTTCTTCGCACTGACGATGCCGGTGGTGACGGTGCCCGACAGACCGAACGGCGCACCGATCGCGATCGTCGAGTCACCCACCGCTACACCCTTGTCCGAGTTACCGAGCGGCAGGGGGTCGAGCTTGGCATCGGAGGGGTTGTGGAGCTTGATCACGGCCACGTCGTAGCCCTTTGCCCGGCCGATCACCTCCGCGGCGTACTTCTTGCCGTCGGAGAAGGTCGCCGTCAGCCGGCCGCCGTCGGCAGCCGGGGCCACCACGTGGTTGTTGGTGAGGATGTGGCCCTGCTTGTCGTAGACGAAGCCGGTGCCAGTGCCGCCCTCACCCGTGGCGCCCTGCGCCTCGATGGTGACCACGCTCGGCAGAGCCCGTTGCGCTATTCCCGCGACCGACTTGGGCGAGCGGTTGAGCACCTCGGAGCCGCCGGCGGAGGAGATCGTGGTGGAGCCGGCGCTGTCCTGCTGCTCGGCGGCCCAGTAGCCGACTCCGCCGCCGACGCCGCCCGCGATCAGCGCTGCGGCGAGCAGGGCAGCGACCAGCCCGCCGGACCGCCCGCGCGGGGCGCCGGAGGGCGGCGGCGGTACGGAACCCCCGCCCCAGGTGCCACCGGGCGGGGCGGGAGGCGGCCACGCCGCGCCGCCGGACGCAGACCCGGCGGACGGACCGCCGGGCGAACCGGCTCCGGGCGCGTGGTGCGGCGGCGGGGGAACCGAGCCGCCGGACCCGCCCGGCTGCTCGGCCGACGCCCCAGCGGAGGCACGGACGGCCGGAAGCTGAGCGGTCTGCTCCGCGCCCCGGGCGCCAGGGGCCGCAGGCGCGGGCAGGGTGTAGTCGGAGTCCGCAGCGGCGCGCGCAGCCGACGGCGCGCCCCCCGCGAGCGCGGGTCGCGCCGCGGACGGCACCCGCGGCGCCGGCGATGTGAGCTGCTGCCGCTCCGCGGAACCTGCGGTCGGCGTGCCGGACGCGGGCGCGGGGACGCCCGGCGCTCCGGGCGCCGACGGCGGCCCCGCCACAGGCGGAACGGCAGCGCCCTCGTTCTCGGTGCTCACAGCATTCTCCTCAGGTGCACGACGGTGTTGAATCACGGTCCACGTGTGCCAGTGTCTGCCGTCAGCCTTTCCCACCCGACGTCAGACCACCGTAAGCGGTGACGGTGGCACGGACCGCCATTCTTTATTTTGGACATAACGGATATATCCGCAGGGGCACCCCGCCCGTCCGCGGGGTCGTCCCCAGGGCCCGCACAAAAAACCGTACGAGACCCGTACGAGAGACCGTACGAGAAGACGACGAGCGGCGCGCCGCCCGGCGGTGGCACCATAACGCGGTGACCTATGCGCATCCGGCCCACGACCTCCGTCCACAGCCGAACTCGATCACCGTGGTCGCGCACCGCGGCGCCTCCGAGGACGCTCCGGAGCACACCCTGGCCGCGTACCGCAAGGCCATCGAGGACGGCGCGGACGCCCTGGAGTGCGACGTGCGGCTCACCGCCGACGGTCACCTCGTCTGCGTGCACGACCGGCGGGTCGACCGGACCTCCAACGGCCGGGGTGCGGTGTCCGCCCTCGAGCTCGCGGATCTCGCCGCCCTCGACTTCGGATCCTGGAAGGACCTCGAGGAGGCGCCGGAGTGGGACGAGTCCACTTCCCGGGAACTGACCTCCGTACTGACTCTCGAGCGGCTCCTCGAACTCGTCGTCGACGCCGGCCGCCGGGTGGAGCTGGCCATCGAGACCAAGCACCCCACCCGCTGGGCCGGCCAGGTCGAGGAGCGGCTGCTGGAGCTGCTGCGCCGCTTCGGCCTCGACGCCCCCCGCGACGAGCCCTCCACCGTGCGCGTGATGAGCTTCTCGGCGCGCTCCTTGAACCGCGTACGCCTCGGGGCCCCGGACATTCCGACGGTCTATCTCATGCAGTTCCTCTCACCGCGGTTCCGCGACGGGCGGCTGCCGCCGGGCACCCGGATCGCCGGGCCGAGCATCCGGATCCTGCGCAGCCACCCCGAGTACGTCGCCCGTGCCCACCGGGCCGGAAATCAGGTGCATGTGTGGACCGTTGACTCGCCGGCGGATGTGAAGCTGTGCGCCCGCCTCGGTGTCGACGCCCTGATCACCAACCGCCCCAAACAGGTACTGTCCCAACTCGGCCGCCCATAGCCGCCTTACTGGGAGTGCTCCGGCGCGTTCGATGCGTATTCGAGCCTTACGAGTGCGCCACCGGATCGCAGTTGGCCGGTTTCCGGTCCAGTTCGCGGGGGCATCCATCCCGTGGCGTGGGGCGAAGGAGGTCTCGGGGGTGGCGTTGGTGGTGGCACAGGAGGTGCCGACGTCGTCGATCATGGCCGTGCCCCATGGTCCAGCAGGCGTGGGTCAGGCACGGCGCCGTATGCGCGAGGGACTGCGCTTGAGCGGTGTGGCCGATGCGGTCGTTGAGGACGCGGTGCTGATCCTCTCCGAGCTGCTCAGCAACGCCTGTCGGCATGGCCGCCCGCTGAACACAGCCGCCGGCGGCGAGCCCGAGTCCGTCCGTGCCGCCTGGCGCGTGGACGAGTACGGACGGCTGACCGTCGAAGTGACGGACGGTGGCGGGCCGACCCGACCACTTCCGGCCACTCCCTCGGTGACCGCGCGCGGCGGCCGCGGCCTCAACATCATCACGGCTCTTGCCCAGGACTGGGGCGTGAGAGACGACGCGGCCGGTGAGGTCACCGTGTGGGCCGTACTTCCGGCCAGGGCGTCGCACAACGGTTTCTCTCCGCGCGTGGGCGTCCCGATGCTGGATGTCGCCGATCTCTTCGACGACCTGCCGTAGGCGCGGCGACGTGCCGCACACCACGAGCCGCCGCGGGACGTACGACCCCGCTGCCACCTCCCGCGAGCCCGTACGACCCCGCTGCCACCTCCCGCGGGACGTACGACCCCGCTGCCACCTCCCGCGAGCCGTACGACCCCCTGTGGCCCCATCTCCTGCGGCAGGACCGGGACCTGCCGTGGCGCCGCCCTCCCGTAGCCGGGCCCGTGACGGGCTAGGCTCAGCGGCCAAGAACAACCGCCGCAAACCCGCACCCGGGAGAAACCCACGCCATGGCCAAGAAGCGCCTTCAGACAAAGGCCGGTAAGACGCCCACCGCCCAGGCCAATCGTGGAACCGGCGGCGGAGCTGACATGGAGTACCCGGTCGTCGGAGCACGTGAGCCCTGCCCCTGCGGATCGGGCCGCCGCTACAAGGCCTGTCACGGCCGCGCCGCCGCGCAGGCCATCACCGAACTCGTGCGGCGCCCCTTCCAGGGGCTGCCCGGCGAGTGCGACTGGGTCGCCCTGCGTGAGCTGGTCCCCGCCGCGACCGTGGAGCTCACCCTCAAGGACGGGCTGCCGGAGGGAGTTCCGTCCGTCACCCTGGCGACCGTGCTGCCGATGGCCTGGCCCGCACTGCGGCGTGACAACGGCGCCGTACTCCTCGGCCTGCAGAACGACACCACCTCCGGTGACATCAGCCGCGATCTGGCGGATGTGCTGAGCCGGGCTCTGGAGGCCGCCCCGGGCACGCCTGTTGACGCCGCCCAGCGGGTTCCGGCCGGCGGCCCACGACTGCAGGATCTGCTCGACCTCGAGGCTCCGTTCGTCCCGGTCGTCCACGACGGTTTCGAGTTCTGGCTCGAGGACGTGGCGAACGCCACCCCGGAGGTCACCGCCTCTCTTGAGCGCGCGAACGAGGCCGCGGTCCCGACCGTCCGGCTCACCGGTGTCGAGGCCGCGTACTGGTGCGAGACCCCGGAGAAGAACCACCTGCGCTGGGTGATGCCGCATCCGGAGGAGAAGCTGCTCGACGCCCTGGCCCGGCTGCACGCGGCGGGCGCCTCCTCGCTGGGTGAAGGCACCCGCCTGATCGGTTCGTTCCGGGCGCACGGCCTCGTGGTGCCGGTGTGGGACCTGCCGAGTGCGATGCGCGCCGAAGAGGTGGAGAAGCCGGCGGCGGAGTTCGGGGAGCGGCTTGCCGAGGCGCTTGCCGGCCAGGCTCCGCTGACCGCGGAGGAGCGACGGGCACGCGGTGGGCTCACCAACCGCCAGGTGACCCTCAGCTGAGCCACACGCCCTTCGGCCGTCAGGCGACGGATCGGAGAGCGTCGGCGCAGGCGGCCCCGGGAATGGCCCACCAACCGGCTGCGGACGACGGGAGTTGTGACTCCTGTCACAACTGCCCCTACTGAACCGTCAATCGGCAGGACAGGCCGTCCGGAATCCCACGATCGAATTTGCGAAAGCCCAATCTCTTGTTACCGTTCTAGAAGCCCGGTCGCTGGTGCATCCCCCGTCGCCAGCGACCGGGCGTTTCCATGTCCGCGCGAGTGCCGGGCCCGGACTAACTTGCCGTCGGGGAAGCCGAGTTGCTTCCCGAGCGCAACAGCAGGCGCTCCGAGTCCGCCGATGCGATCTCTGCCACCGCCCCGTACAAGGCCCGTTCCACAACGGAGGCTCCACCCGGCGCACGCGGCGTCTCGCACACCCCCGGTGCGTTCTCTGCCTCCAGCACGCAGTTCACCTGTACTGTGCGGCCGTTCGGTCGCATCAAGGTCAGGACGGCGCGCAGCGTGCGTCCGGTCGCGTTCCGGTAGTAGGTACGTGCCCAGCTCTCGCTGCCCTCGGCCAGGACGCAGGTCTGTGCCTCGACGCCCTCGGGGGACGAGAGTTCGGGCCCGCAGGCGGCGGTCCTGCGCAACCGCTCGACGGCATCGGAGAGGCCGAGGCTCGACAGCAGACCCGTGCGGCGTGGGGTGTTGCCGGACGGAGCGGCAAGCGGCTCGGAGGCCGCGCCACCGCCGGCCTGCTGACCGCCCCTGACACCAGGCATTGCCGGACCCGCCACCGCGGCGGCCAGCGGCAGCGAGACGGCCAGGACCACGGCGCCGGCAAGCGCGGCCAGACGAACGGTTGACGCGCGCGGATTCGACACCGGCTCCATGGGCCCCACCTGCAACTCGCTGAGAACGCTTGACGAACAGGCCGAACATATCGGGCACAACGGAGTACCCCGGACACACCGCCGACGTTTTCCCGGACAACCCGGACACGTCACACTCGTACGAGTGACACACGACAGTCGACGGGTGCCAGACCGCGGTGGGCGCTCCCCGATGGGGATGCCGAGCAACTCGTTTCAGGCCATGTCGGGTCAGGCAGTACGGCCCAGCGCGTACAGATCAGTAGGCGAGCCGGCTGCCGCCGCCCGGTGCACTGGTGCTCGCCTCGACGAGTGCGTCCACGACCGCCTCGACATCCGGCAGCCACGGCGCGGCCGACCCCGGCAGCGGCACCCGCTCCCAGCGCACCCGGCCCGCACCGGTCTGCGACGGCGGCAGCACCAGATACCCGCCCTGGCTGTGGAAGCGCAGCGAACTGGGCACCCAGTCCTGCCGGTACAGCAGCTCGCCCAGCACCTCCAGGGAGTACGGCGCCACCAGGATCGACCAGCGGGTGGGGGTCGCCACGACCGGTCCGAGCCGGACGCCCATCCGGTCGAGTTCGGCCAGCGCCCGCGCCCCCGCCACAGCGGGCAGGCTCAGTGCGCAGGGGGCGCGGCCGCCGGTGGCGAGCACGATCGGGGCGGTGGGGCGGTTCTCCCACCACCAGCGCACCATGCGGGCGTCCGTGGTCGCCGCGAGGAGCTCGGGGTCGAACGGGTGGGCGCCGGGCACCACGCAGTCGGGGTGCAGACAGCCGCAGCCGCCGGCCCCACTGCCGCCCGTCAGTAGCCCCACGCCCGGGAGTACCGGCCACTGCCACTCGGTGGCGCAGGTGAGCGCCGCTCCGAGCAAAGCGGAACTCCCACCGCGCTTGCGCCTGAGCAGGAGCCTGCGTCGCCTTCCAGGGATCTCGCGCATGAGCGCTCGTTCCTTTCCGTTAACAACGCCGTGGGCTGTGTCCATGGGAACTGCATGGCAGTACGTAGCGGTGTTCGAGCTGGTTCAGTTCGTTCACACCACGTGGATCACTCGTCGCTGCTCGTACAAGGCAGCGCATCACGTCACCGGCCGAGCGTGGAACATGGCGAGGGGTGGCGGTCGCATGGCGCTTTCCGTCCCGTTGCCCCCCGGACGCTGATGCGGGGAGCCCCACTCGCCACTCGGGTGTGGGGCGCGACCGTCGACGTCTAGGACGCTCGAGGCCGCCGCTGGGTTCCGGGGCGCCCCCAACAGCCCCTGCCCTTCACCGAGTACGTACCCACGACAGTCGGTATGACGCGTTGTTCGACAGCCTCAGTCGACCGTAATTGGACAACGCAAGGGCGATTTTCCAGCCAACTTCGAATCACCTCAGACACCAACAAGCCCGTCTACACAGTGCTGGACACACTGCACGGCTGCGTGTAGATGTGGAGGCATTGATAGCGGCGCAGCATGACATGGGGGTTTTCCAATGCTGTTGCGACAAATGTTCCGGTTGGTCGGCCGCACCACTTCACTCGACAACGTGCAGCATTTTATGGCAAATGGCACATCTATCAGGGGTGTTCACCTCGGATTCCGCGAGCCGCCGACCAGATGCGAAAGCCGTCGGCCATGAGCGCCCAGCGTCTTCCAAAAGTGGCTGGAATCGACCCTACCCTTGCTGCGCCCGCGCATACTCCCGCCCCAACTCATCCGGATACCCCTTCCGGAGCCACCGCGCACGCCGTCGGCACCGGCCCGGCTGCAGTCCCCCACGATGTTCGCCCCCTCGATCAACTCGCCGTCCAGGACCGCCTCGCGGGCTGGATCTCCGACCTCACCACCCTCCACGAGCTGACCGAACGGCTCGCCCGGACCGCCTCCCTCGATGACGCCCTGCACGAGCTGCTGCACGCCGGTGCGGCCCTCGTCGGAGCCCGCCGCGGCCTGATCGTCCTCGAACCCGCGGACGGTGGCGGCCCGGACACCACCATCGGCCTCGGCCTCGGCCGCGCCGACATCGGCACCATCGAGACCGTCCCGCGCAGCGCGGCCTACGGCCGGATCCTGGACGGGCTTCCCGACGACCCCCGCGGCAGCGGCTGGGGCGCGGGCAGCGGCAGCAGCGACGCGGTCGCCCACCCCGACCTGCTCCACGAGCCCGGCATCGACCCCCGCCAGCGCGAAGTCGCCGCCCGCCTCGGCTACGCCGCCAGCTATGCCCTCCCGCTCGCCACCGACGCCGCGGGCCGCCTCGGCGCGGCCATCTGGCTCTACGACGAGCCCACCGAGCCCGTCGAGCGCCAGCGCCACCTCATCGGGCTCTACACCCGCTACGCCACCGAGCACCTCGCACGCCACCTCGAACTGTCCCGGGCCCGCACGGCCGTCGCCACCATCCGTGACGAGCTGCTGCCCAGCCGGCTGCCGCGCGTACCCGGGGTCCGCCTCGCCGTACGGCATCGCACCGGCGCGCACGGCGGCGGCGACTGGTACGACGCCCTACCGCTGCCGGAAGGCGGCCTCGGCCTCGCCGTCGGCACCGTCACCGGCTCCGGCCCGAGCACGCTCGCCGCCATGGGGCGGCTGCGGGCGTCCCTGCGGGCGTACGCCGTGATGGAGGGCGAGGATCCGGTCGCCGTGCTCTCCGACCTGGAGCTGCTGCTGCGGCTGACCGAACCCGCGCGCTCGGCGACGGCCCTGTTCGCGTACTGCGAGCCCGCGCTGCGGCGGATCGTGCTGGCCGGGGCCGGGCACTCCCCGCCGCTGATCATCGGCGACCACCGCACCGAGTACGTGGAGACCTCGCTGTCCGCGCCGCTGGGCATGCTCTCCTGCTGGGAGGCGCCCAGCGTCGAGATCGAGCCGCAGCCCGGCGAGACCCTGCTGCTGTACAGCGATGGGCTGCTGCACCGCACCGGAGACCCGATGGACCGCGCGTTCGCCCGGCTGCACGCCGCCGCGGCCGGTGTGCCCGCCTCCGTACGCCATCACCCCGACGCCCTCGCCGACCATGTGCTGCAAACGCTCCTGCCGGACCGCCCGGACCCGGGCGGCAGTCAGCGGGACATTGTGCTTCTTGCGGCCCATTTCTGCTGAATCGCGAGTGTTGCGTCGGACGCGCTCCGGACGCCTTCCCTTCGCACATACGATGGGCTGGGTCCACTTCGAGGAGGATGTCGTGACCGAGCAGCCCGCGCCCGCGAACCCCGAAGGCGACGAGCCGATCAAGCAGCGGAAGAACGGCCTCTACCCGGCCATCTCCGACGAGCTTGCCGCCAACATGCAGACCGGTTGGGCCGACACCGAGCTCCGGGATCTGCAGCCCATCGAGCAGGCCGCGCACACCGCCCGCCGGCGCGCCGCGCTGTCCGCCCGGTTCCCCGGCGAGCGCCTGGTGATCCCCGCGGGCAACCCGAAGACCCGCTCGAACGACACCGAGTACAGCTTCCGCGCCGCGACGGAGTACGTGCACCTGGCCGGTGACCAGACGCCGGACGGTGTGCTCGTCCTGGAGCCCCGCGACGGAGGCCATGACGCGGTCCTCTACCTGCTCCCGCGCTCCAACCGCGAGAACGGCGAGTTCTGGCTGGACGGGGCGCAGGGCGAGCTGTGGGTCGGCCGTCGGCACAGCCTCGCCGAGGCCGAGCAGCTGCTCGGGCTGCCCTGCAAGGACGTCCGCAAGGCCGCCGACGAGCTGGTGGGCCTGGACGGCCCGGTCCGTATCGTCCGCGGGCACGACGCCGCCCTCGAGGAGGCCCTCGCCGAGCAGCTGGACGAGGACCGCGACGAGGAGCTGCGCGTCTTCCTCAGCGAGCTGCGGCTGGTGAAGGACGAGTTCGAGATCGGCGAGCTGCAGAAGGCGGTGGACTCCACCGTCCGCGGCTTCGAGGACGTGGTGAAGGTCCTCGACAAGGCCCAGGCGACGTCCGAGCGCTACATCGAGGGCACCTTCTTCCTGCGCGCTCGCGTGGAGGGCAACGACATCGGCTACGGCTCCATCTGCGCCGCCGGACCGCACGCCACCACCCTGCACTGGGTGCGCAACGACGGCCCGGTCCGCCCGGGCGAGCTGCTGCTCCTCGACGCCGGTGTGGAGACCCACAGCCTCTATACCGCCGACGTGACCCGCACCCTGCCGATCAACGGCCGCTTCAGCGCGCTCCAGCGCAAGATCTACGACGCGGTGTACGAGGCTCAGCAGGCGGGCATCGCGGCGGTCCGGCCAGGCGCGAAGTACCGCGACTTCCACGATGCCGCGCAGCGCGTGCTCGCCGAGAAGCTGGTGGAGTGGGGTCTGCTCGAGGGCCCGGTGGAGCGGGTCCTGGATCTGGGCCTGCAGCGCCGGTGGACCCTGCACGGCACCGGCCACATGCTCGGCCTGGACGTGCACGACTGCGCGGTGGCGCGCACCGAGACCTACGTCGACGGGGTCCTGGAGCCCGGCATGGTGCTGACGGTCGAGCCGGGCCTGTACTTCCAGGCGGACGACCTGACGGTGCCCGAGGAGTACCGCGGCATCGGCGTCCGGATCGAGGACGACATCCTCGTCACCGAGGACGGCAACCGGAACCTCTCGGCCGCGCTGCCCCGCGCCGCCGACGAGGTCGAGGCGTGGATGGCCCGCCTCAAGGGCTGACGCCGGGGAATTGCGTGACGCGGTTGGTGGCCGGGCCCTCGGGGCCTGGCCACCACCATGTCAGGACGCCTTCAGCAGGGCGCCCTCACGCCACTTGAGGATCTTGTCGAAGCTCACGACAGCGCCGCGCTCCGGGCTGTTGCGGACGTGGACGCGGTCGGTGAGCGCCTCGATCAGAAAGAGGCCACGACCGGATTCAGCCGTGGCGGGGTCCGTATGAGCCTGTGTGTGCGCCGTTGCTGCGGAGAGCGGCCGCACAGTCCTGCGGCGTGCTGATCGCCCCGCGGGGAAGCCCGGCCCCGAATCGGTGACCTCGATACGGCACACCTCGGCGTCGAGGTACGCGGTCACCCGGTAGGCCTCGGACAAAGCGTCGTTCGCCGTGTCCCCACCGTGCTCGACCGCGTTCGCACACGCTTCGGTGAGCGCAAGGGACATCTCGTGGGAGATGTCCGGGTCGACGCCTGCGGTCTCCATGGTGCCGAGCAGAAGCCGCCGGGCGAGCGGGACGCTCGCCGCCTCACGCCGCAAGTGGAGGGACCACCAGATGCTCATGCTCCAGCCTCCTGGCTGCGGCTCGACATACCGATACGTATTGCCACACCCGCCGTTGCGTAAGCGTGTGCCCAATGTGACTCCGCTCATTCGGCGGACGCGCGTTCCGGCCGCATCGGTGTATGGCGGTGATGCACGAGTTTGCCCCCTGGCGCGGGATACGGAACGACGCAGTGGGATGATGGCGCCGTCATGTCTGTCCCCGCCCAGCGCGCCGGCGCCGGTTTGCGACTGCTGAGGGCCGCGGTGTTCGCCGCGGTCTGCGTCGCGCTGTCCGCGGCCGGGCACGTCCTCGGCTCTTGTGCGGGCGTGCCGCTGTGGACGCTGGGCGCGGGCTTCCTCACCGCGCTCGCGGCCGCCGCGCCGCTGGCGGGCCGGGAGCGCTCGCTGCCGGGGATCGCGACAGGCCTGGCGCTCGGACAGCTGACCCTGCACGCGCTCTTCGTGCTCGGACAGCAGGCCGCGGGCACGACCGTGCGGCCTGGTGGCCAGCCGTCGCCAGGCAAGCTGATCGCACTCGCAGCACGGCTGGTGTGCGGCGGCGACGGCGGCCCCGTGCGGCTGAGCGCCGCCGAGGCGCACCGGATCCTCAGCGTGGCCCGCATCGACCCGAGTGCGGCCGGGGCGGCCGGCCACGCGGCCCACGCCGCAGGAGTCCACGGGGGCGGTACGTACGGGGCGGCCGGCATGCCGTCCTCGCCCTGGTTCGCCGACACGGTGCTGCCCTCGCTGCCGATGTTCCTCGGCCATCTGCTCGCCGCGGTCGTGATCGGTCTGGTGCTGCGCCGCGGTGAGGCCGCGGTGTTCCGGCTCGTACAGCTGTCGGCGCGGGATTGTGCACCGGGGGCGCTCGTACGGCCCCTGCGGGCCGCTTTCGCGCTCGTCCGCGCCCTGCGCGCCGGGCTGCCTGGGGCGCTCGTGTCCATGGCGCGCGCGCCCCGCGCGCATGGGCGCGGGAAGGCCGGGCCGCAGGCTCTGGTGCTGGAGCACATCGTCATCCGGCGGGGACCGCCGCGCTACGACCTCGCGGCCTAGACGCGGCAGCCTCCTCACCGCACGTCTTCACGGGACGACGTCACGGGACGACGTCACCGGACCTCGGAACGGATCGGGAGTCGCCGCGCCGCTTGCCGTACGCGCGCCACCCTTTTCTTCCGATTTCTTCCGACTCACGTATCCGTGGAGTGTCCGCAACCATGAACATCTCTCGTGTCTCTCGCATGTCCCTCGCCGGCGGTGTTGCCGCCGGCACCGTCCTGCTTCTCGCCGGCCCGGCCTTCGCCCACGTCACCGTCCAGCCCGGCGATGCCCCGAAGGGCGGCTGGAGCACCATCTCCTTCAAGGTCCCGAACGAGCGCGACAACGCCTCCACGGTGAAGCTCGAGGTCACCCTCCCGACCGACCACCCACTGGCCTCGGTCATGCCGCAGCCGGTGCCGGGCTGGGACGTGAAGGTCAGCAAGTCCAAGCTCGACAAGCCGATCGAGATGCACGGCGAAAAGATCAACGAGGCGGTCACCAAGGTGACCTGGACCGCCACCGACGGCAAGATCAAGCCGGGCACCTTCCAGCAGTTCCCGCTCTCCGTCGGCCCGCTGCCCGAGGACGCCGATCAGCTCGTCTTCAAGGCCCTCCAGACGTACGACAACAAGGAGGTCGTGCGCTGGATCGAGGCCCCCAAGGCAGACGGTCAGGAGCCGGAGAACCCGGCGCCCGTCCTCAAGCTGAGCGAAGCCACCGAGGGCGAGGGCGCAGATGGCCACAGCGACGGCACCTCGGGCGACGGCGAGCACGGCGACAAGGGCGCCGAGTCCCACGACAGTGAGCAGGCCGCGGCTGAAGGCAGTGACACCACCGCGCGCGTGCTCGGTGTCGCCGGCATCGCCGTCGGCGCCGCCGGCGTCGTCTTCGGCGTGCTCGCCGGCCGCCGCCGCTCCGCCTGACCCGGGCCGGCCCGTACCTCCGCCCGCCCTCGCACGGGGGCGGGCGGACGGGAAACCCAGCGAAACAGAACCCTCCGGGACGTCCTTCCATGCGCAAGACCACTGTGCTCGCCGCGGCGTTCGCCGCGGCCGCCGTACTCACCCTCGCCGCCTGCGACAGCGGTGACGACGCCAAGCCCGCCATCGGCACCTCCGCGACCGCGGCGAACAAGGCCTCGACGACGCTCGACCAGCCCTTCGCCAAGCCGCACCTGGTCCTCACCGACACCGCCGGCAAGAGTTATGACCTGGTCAAGGAGACCAAGGGCCACCCGACCCTGATCTACTTCGGCTACACCCACTGCCCCGACATCTGCCCCCTGACGATGAGCAACCTCGACATCGCCATGCGGAAGCTGACCAAGGCCGAGCAGCGGGACCTGCGGGTCGTCTTCATCACCACCGACCCCGAGCGGGACACCCCCAAGGAGCTCGGCAGCTGGCTGGGCGCCCAGAACAAGTCCTTCATCGGGCTCACCGGCGACTTCGACACCATCCAGGCCGGTGCCCGCCGGCTCGGCATCTTCCTCGAAAAGCCGAAGAAGCAGAAGGACGGCACCTGGGCCTCCACCCACAGCACCCAGGTCCTGGCCTTCTCCCCCAAGGACGACAAGGCGCACGTCCTGTACGACAAGGACGCCACCGCCGACGAGTACGCAAAAGACCTCCCGAAGATCATCAAGGGACAGACTCCGTGAACCGCCGCACCCGTACCCTCACCGCCGCCACCCTGGCGCTCACGACCGGGCTCGCGCTGCTCACCGGCTGCTCCTCGGGCTCCGGCCGCCCCGAGCTGAAGGCAGCGGGCGCGTACGTACCGCAGCCCCTGACGGGCGACATGGCCAGTGGCTATCTGGTCATCACCAACAACGGGGAGACCGCGGACAAACTGACGTCGGTCACCAGTGACATCTCCGACGACGTCACGATGCACGAGACCGTCGGCAATGCGATGCGGCCGGTGCGGTCCCTGGACATCCCCGCGCACGGCACGCTCAAACTCGCCCGCGGCGGCAACCACCTGATGTTCATGAAGCTCAAGCACAAGCCGGTCAGAGGCGAAAAGGTGTCCCTGCGCCTGCACTTCGCCACATCCGCCCCCATCACGCTGGACGCCCCCGTCGAGGCGACCAGCTACACCCCGAAGTAGTGAGGGACTGAAGGCCCATGCCCGTCGCTGCCCCCTCCTCGATCTCGCGCTCCCCGCGCCCCGCGGCCGTATCGCTGCTGCTCCTGCTGGCAGCGGTACTCGCCGCGGTGCTGGCCGGGGCCACCCCGGCGTCGGCGCACGCCGCACTGACCGGGAGCGACCCGAGACAGGGGGAGGTGCTCGGCAGCGCCCCCAAGACGGTCAGCCTCACCTTCTCCGAAGGCGTCGCGCTGTCCGACGACTCGATCCGGGTGCTGGACCCGCGCGGCAAGAGGGTCGACAGCGGAAAGCTGCGCGATCTGAGCCGCGGCAACCTCGTCAAGTACGGCGTCAACCTGCACTCCGGGCTGCCCGACGGCACCTTCACCGTCGCCTGGAAGGCGGTCTCCGCCGACAGCCACCCCGTCTCGGGGGCGTTCACCTTCTCCATCGGCGCACCGTCCAAGACCACGGCCGTGCTACCGGAACAGCAGGCCGGCGGCGGCCTCGTCGGCGTGCTCTACGGGATCGCACGGTATGTGGCCTACGCCGGCTATGTGCTGCTCATCGGCGGCAGCGCGTTCGTCCTCGTCTGCCGGCCGCGCGCCGCGCCGGTGCGGTCCGTACAGCGACTGGTGGTACAGGGCTGGGCGGCGCTCACCGCGTCCACCATCGTGCTGCTGCTCCTGCGCGGCCCGTACACCGGCTCGGGAAAGCTCGCCGACGCCTTCGACCTCGCCGCACTGCCCGAGGTGCTGAACACCAAGGCGGGTGCGGCACTGGTCTCGCGACTGCTGCTGCTCGCTGCCGCGGCGCTGTTCGTCGCGGTGCTCTTCGGGGCGTATGCCCGCCGTACCGATCCCGAGGAGCGCAACGACCTCACCCTGGGGCTCGCGCTCGGCGGGACCGTGGTGGCGGCGGGGCTGGCCGCGACCTGGGCCCTCGCCGAGCACGCCTCGACCGGCCTGCAGCCGAGCGTCGCCATGCCGGTGGACGTGCTGCATCTGCTGGCGGTGGCGGCCTGGCTGGGCGGACTCGCCGCGCTGCTCATCTCCCTCTACCGGGGGCCCGCGGTCGAGCGGGCGACCGTACGGCGCTTCTCCCGGGTCGCGTTCGGCAGCGTGCTGGTCCTGACCGCGACCGGGGTGTACCAGTCCTGGCGCCAGGTCGGCTCGTGGGACGCCCTGACCTCGACCTCGTACGGCCGGGTGCTGCTCGTCAAGATCGGCCTGGTGGCTGCGCTGGTCGCCATCGCCGCGGTCTCCCGGCGCTGGACGGCGCGGCTGTCGCCGACCGCCGCGGAGGGGGCGGAGGGCGAGCTCACGGCGTCCGAGGAGAAACTCCAGGAGGCCGAGGAGCCGGTGGAGGCACGGAAGGCCGAGGAGCCGGTCACCGTGCCGGCCGATGAGCGCCGCGCCGTCCAACTCGCGCGGCAGAGCGCCGCCATGGCCGCGGCCCGCCGCAAGCGTATCCGCGACGCGGATCTTCATCGGACCGGTCTGCGCCGCTCCGTGCTGGCGGAGACGGCGGTCGCCGTCGTCGTGCTGGCCGTGACCACGGTGCTGACCAGCACCGAGCCGGGTCGTACGGAGGCGGCCGTACGGGCAGCGACCGGCGCCTCCGCGGCCGTCGACCGCCCGGTCTCGGTCCGCGTCCCCTTCGACACCGGTGGCGAGGACGGCAAGGGCACCGCCCAGATCGACCTCGACCCGGCCCGCACCGGCGGCAACAGCCTCCATGTCCGGCTCACCCGGCCGAACGGCAAGGCGCTGGACGCCCCCGAGGTGAAGGTCTCCTTCACCCTCGAGTCCAAGAAGATCGGCCCGATCCCTGCCCTGGTGTCACACGTCGAGACCGGCCACTGGTCTGCGGAGAATGTGCAGCTGACCGTGGCGGGCGAGTGGACGATGTCCTTGACCGTACGGACCTCCGACATCGACCAGGTGACCGAAACCAAGAACGTGAAGATCAGCTGATGACGGACATCCACATCTCCAGGCGGCGACTGCTGGGCACGGTCGGAGCGGCGAGCGCGACAGGGCTCGCGGCGGGCGGTGTGCTGGGCACGGCCGCCGCCCAGGACGGAGGCGGCGGCGCCACCGCGCTGGCCACGGTGGGCTCCACGGCGGTGCCCTTCCACGGCAGACATCAGGCGGGCATCGCCACCCCGATGCAGGCCCGCGGCCATCTCATCGCCTTCGATCTCGCGCCGGGTACGGACCGCAAGGCGGCCGCCGCGCTGCTGCGCCGCTGGTCGAAGACCGCCGAAGAGCTGACGGCGGGCCGGGCGCCGGCCGACGACACGGGTGTCGCGCTCGATGCCGGACCGTGCTCCCTCACCGTCACCTTCGGCTTCGGCCGCACCTTCTTCGACCGTACGGGCCTGCAGAAGCAGCGTCCGGCGGCACTGGAACCGCTGCCCGGCTTCTCCTCGGACGCCCTGGACCCGAAGCGCAGCAACGGCGACCTGTGGATCCAGATCGGCGCCGACGACGCGCTGGTCGCCTTCCACGCGCTGCGCGCCCTGCAGAAGGCGGCGGGCGACGCGGCACGGGTGCGCTGGCAGATGAACGGCTTCAACCGGGCGCCCGGGGCGACCGCGCATCCGATGACAGCGCGCAACCTCATGGGCCAGGTCGACGGCACGCGCAACCCCAAGCCGACGGACAAGGACTTCGACCAGCGAATCTTTGTACCGGCCGGTGGGGAACCGGCCTGGATGGCCCACGGCTCGTACGCGGTCGTGCGCCGTATCCGCATGCTCCTCGACGACTGGGAGAAGCTGCCCCTGGACCGGCAGGAACGGGTCATCGGGCGTCGGAAGGCAGACGGTGCCCCGCTGACGGGCGGCACCGAGTCCACGCCGATGGACCTGGAGAAGACCGACGCCTCGGGAAACCTCGTGATCCCGGCCAATGCGCACGCCCGGATCTCGGCGCCGGAGGCGAACGGCGGAGCGGCGATGCTGCGCCGGCCGTTCTCCTTCCACGACGGCTTCGACGCGGACGGGACGCCGGACGCCGGGCTGCTGTTCATCTGCTGGCAGGCCGATCCGCTCAGGGGCTTCGTGCCGGTGCAGCGCAAGCTGGACCGGGGGGACGCGCTGTCGCCGTTCATCCGGCACGAGGCGAGCGGCCTGTTCGCGGTGCCGGGCGGCTGCGCACCGGGCGAGTACGTGGGCCAGCGGCTGCTCGAAAGCTGACGGCCGTCGAGGGGCGCGGCCGTTCGAGAGGTGAGATCACAAGGCGGCTGGTCGATCCGCGCGACTACTGTGGACCGCATGTCAGTGAGCCGCTATGCGTATCTCGGGCCCGAGGGCACCTTCACCGAAGCCGCTCTGCGTACGCTGCCGGAGGCGGCCACCCGGGAGCTGGTCCCGATGGTGTCCGTGCCGGCCGCGCTGGACGCCGTGCGCAGCGGTGAGGCGGGGGGCGCCTTCGTACCGATCGAGAACTCCGTCGAGGGCGGAGTGCTGGCGACGGTGGACGAGCTGGCCACCGGTGAGCCGCTGATGATCTACCGCGAGGTCCTGCTGCCGATCGCGTTCGCGCTGCTCGTACGGCCGGGGACCACGCTGGACGATGTGAAGACGGTGACCGGGCACCCGGTCGCGCAGCCACAGGTGCGCAAGTGGCTCGCGGCGAACCTGCCCGAGGCCCTGTGGGAATCCGCCGCGTCGAACGCCGACGGGGCCCGGCTGGTGCAGGAGGGGCGCTACGACGCGGCTTTCGCGGGTGAGTTCGCCGCGCCGATCTACGGGCTGCAGCCGCTGTTCACGGACATCCACGACGCGCAGAACGCGGCCACCCGCTTCGTCCTGGTCGGCCGCCCGGCCCGGCCCGCGGCACCGACCGGCGCGGACAAGACCTCCGTGGTCATCTGGCTCGCCGACGACCACCCGGGCGCGCTGCTGGAGCTGCTGCAGGAGTACGCGGCGCGCGGGATCAACCTGATGCGCATCGAGTCGCGGCCCACGGGCGAGGGGATCGGCCGCTACTGCTTCTCGGTGGACTGCGAGGGTCACATCACGGACCGGCGGGTGGGCGAGGCGCTGATGGGGCTCAAGCGGAGCTGCCCGAACGTGCGCTTCCTCGGCTCCTACCCGCGGGCGGACCAGGTCCGGCCGACGCTGCGGCGGGGGATGACGGACGACGAGTTCACGGCCGCCGCGGACTGGCTGACGCGCTGCCTCGACGGGCGTACCTGACATGGGGCGGGCGGGCCCGGCGACCGGTGCCCGATCCTTCTCAGCTGCGGGTGTGGTTATCCACTGAAGTTATCCACAGGCTTGGGTCTCGACCTGAGGATAAGTCGACACACGAAGGGCGCCGCAGTCGACAAATCGCCCTACAGGCCCCAGCTCGGCCCACAGTGCGGCAGGCCACCCTTCGTCACCCCAATTCCGTTGATCAACTCTTTGGAGGGAGGCATTCCCACTCGAATGAGCGTGTGAACGAGGTTTCACAGGGGAATTCATGGGCCAGCACACAGTCCGGCTGAATGATCAATTCCGTCTTCCACAGATCTTCCTCACAGCCTGTGGATAACTTAATGGATCCTGCTCGACCCTGTGGACAACTCCAGCCGCCAACTCCCGCCTCGCCAGGGCGAGTCGGTCACGGCGGACAGTCGGCCTGATGACCATTCCGGCTCATGCGCTCCGTTTTGCTGACGCCCCTTCTCGCTTTTCACTTTCACGGCAAAACGGGCAAATGCCTCCACACAGGAATATCGCGTCGATCGCCAGGCCCCCGCACCGGTAGCCTGGTGGCGTGATTGACCTTCGTCTGCTCCGTGAGGACCCTGACCGTGTCCGCGCGTCCCAGCGCGCCCGTGGAGAGGACGTCGCGCTCGTCGACGCACTCCTCTCCGCCGACGAGCGGCGCAGGTCCTCCAGCGTCCGCTTCGACGAGCTCCGAGCCGAGCAGAAGGCGCTCGGCAAGCTCATCCCCAAGGCCACCGGCGACGAGAAGGCCGAGCTGCTGAAGAAGGCCGGCGAGCTGTCGGCCGCGGTCAAGGCCGCCGACGCCGAGCAGGACGAGGCCGCCGAGGAGACCCAGCGGCTGCTGCTCCAGCTGGGCAACCTGGTGCACCCGGACGTCCCGGTGGGTGGCGAGGACGACTTCACCGTCCTGGAGACCGTCGGCACGATCCGCGACTTCGCGGCCGAGGGCTTCGAGCCGAAGGACCACCTGGAGCTGGGCCAGCTGCTTGGCGCGATCGACGTCGAGCGCGGCGCCAAGGTGTCCGGCTCGCGCTTCTACTACCTGACGGGCATCGGCGCCCTGCTGGAGTTCGCCCTGGTCAACGCGGCCATCGCGCAGGCCACCGCCGCCGGCTTCACCCCGATGCTCACCCCGGCGCTGGTCAAGCCGCGCGCCATGGAGGGCACCGGCTTCCTCGGCCAGGCCGCCGAGAACGTCTACCACCTGGAGAAGGACGACTTCTACCTGGTCGGCACCTCCGAGGTCCCGCTCGCCGCGTACCACATGGACGAGATCATCGAGGCCGACCGGCTGCCGCTGCGCTACGCGGGCTTCTCGCCGTGCTTCCGCCGCGAGGCCGGTACGTACGGCAAAGACACCCGCGGCATCTTCCGCGTCCACCAGTTCGACAAGGTCGAGATGTTCTCCTATGTCATGCCGGAGGACTCCGAGGCCGAGCACCAGCGGCTGCTGGACTGGGAAAAGCAGTGGCTGACCGGCCTGGAGCTGCCCTTCCGGGTGATCGACGTGGCGACGGGTGACCTGGGCGCCTCCGCCTCGCGCAAGTTCGACTGCGAGGCCTGGATCCCGACCCAGGGCAAGTACCGCGAGCTGACCTCCGCCTCGAACTGCACCGAGTTCCAGGCGCGGCGGCTGTCGGTGCGGATGCGCGACGGCAAGCACGTACGGCCGCTGGCCACGCTGAACGGCACCCTGTGCGCCGTCCCGCGAACGATCGTCGCCCTGCTGGAGAACCACCAGCAGCCGGACGGCTCGGTGCGGGTGCCCGAAATGCTGCGTCCGTACCTGGGTGGCAGGGAGCTGCTGGAGCCCACCGCCCAGTGAGCTCCGCCTTCCCCTACCGGCTCATCGCGACCGACCTGGACGGCACGCTGCTGCGCGCCGACGACACGGTCTCGCAACGCTCGCGCGAAGCGCTCGCCGCGGCCACCGCGGCGGGCGCGGCGCACATCATCGTCACGGGGCGCTCGGTGCCCTGGGCGCGCCCCATCCTCGACGACCTCGGCTACCGGGGCCTCGCGGTATGCGGGCAGGGCGGACAGGTCTACCACGCGGGCGAGCACCGGCTGCTGACGTCCGTGACGTTCGACCGGCAGCTCGCCGGGATCGCCCTGGCCAAGATCGAGGCCGAGGTAGGACCGCTGGCGCTGGCGGCGAGCCGCGACGGTCTGGAGGCCGAGGTGGTGGTCGGTCCGGGCTACCGCGTAAAGGACGGGCCCCTGCCCGTCGTCCGCGTCGAGGACCCCGCCACGCTGTTGTCGGCGCCGATCAACAAGCTCTACATCCAGCACCCGGAGATGGACGACGATGCGCTGGCGCAGGTCGCGCAGACGCTGGTGGGTGACCTGGTGGGAGTCACCATGGCCGGCCAGGGGATCGTCGAGCTGCTGCCGCTGGGTCTGACCAAGGCCACGGGTCTGTCGCTGGCGGCCCGGCGGCTGGGGATGACGGCCGCCGACACGATCGCCTTCGGCGACATGCCCAATGACGTACCGATGTTCGCCTGGGCCGGGTACGGCGTCGCCATGGCCAATGCGCATGACGAGCTGAAGTCCATCGCCGACGAGGTGACCGCGTCCAACGACGAGGACGGCATCGCGCTCGTCCTCGAACGGCTCCTCGGCTCCCGCTGAGCGCAGCCCCATAGTGGCGACGGGAATCGACGGGAATCAGGGGGTGTGCACCGTGCGGTGCACACCCCCTGATTCACATGTACGCCCGTGCAGTTGGTGCGGGGTGCCCCCTCACTCCTCCCCGGCGAGGGTGAGCGCGCGCAGCTTCTGGCCCGCGTACCAGGTGGCGCCGGCTGTGACCACGGCCAGCAGCACCACCGCGAGCGGCAGCTTGACGTCGGAGGTGACCAGGTCGCCCCCGGCAACCTTCTGCGCGAGGGCCAGCGACCACTGCTGCACGCTCAGGGTCCGCGCGCCCGCGACCAGGCTGCCGAAGAGCGTCTCCCACACCAGGGCGTAGACCAGGCCGAAGACCACCGCGTGCCGGGTCAGCGTGCCCAGCAGCAGGAACAGCGCGCTGTACGCGACCGACGCCGCCGTCGCCGCGACCGTGTACGCGAGGGCGATCTGCTGGCTGTTGCCGTTGAGGATGTAGCCCGCGAGCAGCGTGGGCAGCGCCGAGAAGGTGACCGCGACCCCGATGGCGACGATCAGCTTGGTGACGACGATGGTCGGCCGCTTCACGGGCTTGGCCAGCAGATAGACGATCGAGCCGTCGTCGATCTCGGGTCCGATCGCGCCCGTACCGGCGATCACGCCGATCAGCGGCACCATCGTCGCCAGCGCGAAGCCGCCCAGCACATTGGCCGCGGTCTGGTCGTCGGCGCCGCTGAGCGTCCGCACCAGCACCGAGATGATCAGCAGCAGAGCGGGCAGGGCGAAGAGGATCAGCGCCCGGCGGCGGCCGAGCAGGGCCCGGTAGGTGAGCCGGGCGACCGTGGGGTTGTACATCGCTGATGGGCTCCTTCAGGCGGCGACGAGATACGAGAAGACGCTCTCCAGGGACTCGTCGGAGGGCGAGACCGTGAGGAGCCGGATGCCGTGCTCGCGGGCGACCCGCGGCAGCAGTTCGGTGAAGCGCGGGAAGTCGACCGCCTGGATGTGCAGCGCCCGCTCCCGCACATCGACCTCGATACCGGCCGTCGACGGGTCGGCGATCAGCGCGGCGGCGAGCGCCCGGTCGTCGCTGGAGCGTACGAGGTAGCGATGCGGCCGGTCGGTCATCAGACGGCGGATCCTGCGGAAGTCACCGGACGCCGCGTGCCGCCCCGCCACGATCACCTCGATATGGCTGGCGAGCTGCTCGACCTCCTCCAGGATGTGGGAGGAGAACAGAACCGTACGGCCCTCAGCGCCCATCCGCCGCAGCAGGTCCATCAGCTGCATGCGCTGTCGCGGGTCCATACCGTTGAAGGGCTCGTCCAGCAGCAGCACGGACGGGTCGTGGACCAGCGCGGAAGCCATCTTCACGCGCTGCCGCATGCCCTTGCTGTACGTGGCGATCTTGCGGCCTTCGGCGTACTCCATTTCCACCGTGGCCAGCGCCTTGCGGGCCGCGGCGCCGGGCTTGGCCAGACCGTGCAACTCGGCGTTCGCCAGGACGAACTCATGGCCCGTCAGGAAGTCGTACATCGCCTCCCGCTCGGGCACGATGCCGATGTGCCGGTACACCTGCTCGTTGCGCCACACCTGCGCTCCGTCGAGAGTGACGGTCCCCGTGGAGGGGGCCAGGAAGCCGCCCATCATGTTGATGAGCGTGGACTTTCCGGCTCCGTTGGGGCCCAGCAGCCCGGTGACGCCGGGGCCGATGGTCATGGTGATGTCATTGACGGCGACGACGTTCCCGAACCAGCGGGAGACATGGTCGATGTTCAGGGTTGTCACAGCCCGACCTTTCGGTAGCGGCGCATCAGCAGGGCGTACGAGCCGGCGATCAAGCCGAGTACGACGGCCAGATAGCCGACCCCGGCGACGGCGCCCGGCGGGCCGTAGTGGCCGGGAAAGCTGGACGTCGCGCCGAGGAACTTCGTCTGCACGCCGTCGATGAGGGTGATCGGCGAGAACAGGCCGAGCCAGCCGACCGCGTCGGCGTTCCCCTGCGCGAAGGCGATGGCCTGGACGGTGCTCACCGCGCCGTACGAGAGCGTCAGCACGGCGATCACGGCGGCGACACCGAAGCCGCGGCGCGGGGTGAGTGCGGCGACGACCAGGCCGATACCGGCGAAGAGAACCGACAGCAGAGCCACGGACACCACCCCCTGCGCGAATCCCTTCGTCTGGTCCGCGAAGTCGAGTTTGGCGAGCAGCGCGCCGGCGTACAGGATGACCAGCGGCGTGGCGGTGAGGATGAACAGGGCCGACGCCATCGCCACGAACTTCGACGTCACATAGTCGACGCGTTCGATCGGTCGGGAGAAGTACAGCGGCACGGTCCGGAAGCGCAGATCACGGGAGACGGCCTGCGGGGCCTGGGACGCCAGATAGAGGCCGATGACCGCCTGGAGGAAGATCGCGTAGCGCGTGTACTCCACCGGCAGTTCCTTCGCCTTGGTGGCGACGGCGACCGCGACCATGATCCCGGCGGGCAGGCACATCACCGCGAACAGCAGCATCGGCAGCACCTTGGACTTCGCCGAGCGGCCCAGTCCGTACGCGCCGCGCAGACTCTGTGAGAACAGCGAGCGGCGGGCGTAGGCGCGGCCCAGGCGAGGGCCGTCGTACGTGCGGTAGCCGATGTTGTGGATACGGGTCGCGTCGGTCGGCTCGTGCGCCGCCGTCGCGGTGGTCTCAGGCAGCATCCTGGCCTCCTCCGTGCTGCGCCTTTGTACTGAAGACCTCGGCGATCTGGTGACGGCCCTGCTCCATACGCACCAGCCCGAGGCCGAGTTCGGCGACGGTGTCGCGGACCGTGTCGTACGTGCTCTCGCCATGGACGTCCAGCAGCAGCACCCGGCCCGCGCCGGGCGCGCGCCCCCCGGCGTGCACCTCGATGCCGGCCGCCGTGAGCGCTGCGCGCAGGGCCGCCGTGCCGTCCGGGTGCCGGTCGGTGTCGGTGACCTCGACCGCGAGGGTCGCCGTGCTCTGGGTGAAGTCGCTGGTGGAGCTGGACCGCAGCAACGTGCCGCCGTCGATGATGACGACGTGGTCGCAGGTGCGCTCCAGCTCGCCGAGCAGATGTGAGGTGACCAGGACCGAGATGCCGAAGTCTGTGTGGACACGGCGGATCAGGCCCAGCATCTCGTCCCGGCCGACGGGGTCCAGACCGTTGGTCGGCTCGTCGAGAAAGACCAGCTGCGGGTCGTGGACCAGCGCCTGAGCGAGCTTGACGCGCTGCTTCATGCCGGTCGAATAGCCTCCGATGGGGCGGTAGCGCTCCTCGTACAGGCCCACATGGCGCAGGGTGTCGGCCGTGCGCTCGCGGGCGGCGGTCGGCGGCAGGCCGGACATCCGCGCCATATGGACGACGAACTCGGTCGCCGAGACGTCCGGCGGCAGGCAGTCGTGCTCGGGCATATAGCCGACGCGCTCACGGATCTGGCCGCCCTGGGTGGCGACATCCAGTCCCAGTACGGCGGCGCGTCCCTCGGTGGCGGGGGACAGCCCGAGCAGGATCTTGATCAGGGTGGACTTGCCGGCTCCGTTGGCGCCCACCAGGCCGGTAACGCCGGGGGCGATGTCGACGGAGAGCCGGTCGAGCGCGGTCACCCGCGGGTACCGCTTGCTGAGGCTTTCGGTGGCGATCACAGTCACGTTGTCGACGGTAGTGGCGCGGGACACAGGAGGGCGTCAGACCTGGTGGCTGGATCTGCCTACGACTCCAGGCGGACGGCCCCGTAGGGGGCTCCGCCCGGAGCAGGCCACATATGGGGTGCGAACGCCCGTCACAGCGGCTCCTGATCGCTATGACCGGCGTATCGATCAGGGCCGGCCCAGGTCCTCGCCGGTGCCGGCCGGCTCGCCTCGTAGGACCTCGGCGGCCTCGGCGAGGACGCCGTGACCGTCACGGACGACCGCAAGGGCGTGGTGGTACGAGTGCCGCATGCCTGGAGAAGCCCTCGCTGGATCCCGACCGGTCCTATGCCGTCACCAAGGAGCGAGGGCTCCTCGACCGGCTCGGGGAGGTGTTCTCGGACAACCCGGTTACGAGCGCGAGGTGCACCGGCTCGCCGTGCGGCACATCGCGAAGGCCGGGAAGGAGAGCGATCTGTCCGCCCGGGCGGAGAAGAACACCCGGGCCATGCTGGAGAGCCTGCTCCGGTCGCTGGGGTTCGAGCGGATCACCGTGAAGTTCACCGGAGGCGGCAAAGCCCGGCAGGGCTGCCGGGACGATACGGCCGCCCGGCTGAACCGCGGGGCCAGGTGCGTGCGAACCGGACACTTCGGGTAACGGCACACGGCGATTACCGGCTACGGAGAAAGGCGGTTCTACGACATGGCAGAGTTCCTCACGGACATCCAGACCATCAGGGAGCGGGCCCGGAGCCAAATCGAAAAGGGGCCGGTGACCGACGCGTACGGCGCCGATCTGAACCGGGTGATCCTGGTGCTCAACGAGGCTCTGGCCACCGAGATCGTGTGCATCCTCCGCTACAAGCGGCACTACTACACCGCCAGCGGCCTGTACTCCGAGCCGGTCGCCGCCGAATTCCTCCAGCACTCCCAGGAGGAGCAGGCACACGCCGACATGCTGGCGGAGCGCATCGTCCAGCTGGGGGGCGAACCGGATTTCAACCCGGACACCCTCACCAGCCGGGCACACTCCGAGTACGACGCCAGCGGGGACCTGATCGAAATGATCAAGGAGGACCTGGTGGCGGAGCGCGTCGCGATCGCGGCCTACACCGAGATCGCCCAGTGGATCGGCGACGGTGATCCGACCACACGGCGGATCTTCGAGCAGATCCTGGCGCAGGAGGAAGAGCACGCGGACGACATGCGGACGCTCCTGGAGAGGATTCCGCACGACCAGCCCGGCATCTGAACCGGCCGGCGTGGTCCGCGCCGCGAAGCCACCGCCGGACCGGCTGACGTCACTCGTCCGCGGCGTCCATCGCGCGTACGGTCACTCGGCTGGATCCGGCACTCGGCCGGTCCGCCGCCGCGTGTGCGGCTTGCCCGAGCGCCGTCCGCTCCCGCCGCGCCGTCTGATCCACGCCGCCGCCGTCCCCGGCTGACGCTCCCCGGCTCAGCCGCTGGAACGCGGTGTCTTCACAAAGTGGCGGCGGCCCAGGTTGATCAGGCGCAGTTGGCTGCGTGCCGTGCGCAGGATCGACTCCTCGTCGCGCCCTGTGCCGTGGATGGCCTCCTGCAGGGCTGAGGCGGTGTTCATCATGTGGTCGACATAGAGTTCGGCCAGCATCCGCAGGTCTGTCGGGCTCCACCCGGCGGCGACGGCTGTCTCCGCTTCCAGGCCCTCCGCCACCTCCCGCGCGAAGCGGTCGAGTTCGGCGGCGATGGCCGTACGTACGGCTCGTACGCCCCCGTACCGCTCACGTGCCATGAAGCGGATGTGGGCCGGGGAATCGCGGACGAGTTGGGCGATCAGGTCGACCGCGCGGTCGATCCGCTCCTCGGGGTCGTGCTGTTCGGCGAGGATCTCGCGGACCGGCGGGTGCAGTCTGCCGAGTGACTCCTCGACGAGGGCGACACCCAGGTCGCTCATGTCCCGGAAGTGCCGGTAGAAGGCCGCCGGCGAGATGCCCGCGGCGCGGGTCACCTCGCGCAGGCCGAGGCTGCTGAGGTTCTGGTCCTCCAGCAGTCGCAACGCGGCGGCGAGCAGCGCTTCGCGGGTCTTCTCCTTCTGCGCCTGGCGGTCGGTCACGCGGTCTTCAGCGGTGCGGCTCTTGCGCTGCTCGGCCTGCTGGCCGGCCCGGTTGGCTGCCTGTTTCTTGGCCTGGCGGACGGCCTTGCGGGTGTGACTCACCTCATTGAGTAAACAAGCGTTCTCCGAGACGCGCCAGTGTTACGCTCAGTGAGTAAACAGTTGTCATCACAGTTGTTCACTCAAAGGTCGATCACTCAACCTCTCACCACGAAGGAACTCAGATGATCTTCCTGGTGGCCGCCCTACTCCTGCTGGGCACCATGCTCGGCGTGGCGGCACACACCCCCCTACCGGTCACCCTCGCCGCAGCGGCTGCCATCGGCGCCTGGCTGCTGGGGTTCGCCCTCCGAGAGCGCATGCGCGGCAAGGGGGGCGCCCGATGAGCGCCGCCGCTCAGCCGCACCCTGCGCAGCCGCGGTCCCGCGCCGACGTCCTGCGTGACGCCGACGGAATGGCCGTCGCCTCGTTCATCCTCGGCCTGGTCGGGCTGTTGGTCTTCAACCTCCTGCTCGGGCCGTGCGCCCTCGTGCTCGGCGGCCTCGCACTGGGCCGCGGCACCGGCCGCCGGGGCCGGGCCCTGCTGGGTATGGGGCTCGGCGCCGCCGACCTCATCCTGCTCGCCGCCGTCGTCACTGCGAACGGCACCGTCTCCTGGAGCCTCACCGGCTGACAACAGGCTGAGACGGACCACTGGTCAGGCGCCTGGGCTGCTGCTCAGGCGCCTGTGCCACTCAGGCCCGGCGCACCCCATACCGGGAACCAGCGGGAGAGGTCCTGCTCGATCCGCAGGTCGTTCGCGAGCAGCGCCCGTGCCTGCAGCTCCAGCGCGTTGTCGCGCCTCTCCACACCGCCCGGAAGCGGTGCGAAGGGATAGAAGGTGCCGCGCTTGTAGAGGTAGACGAGCGCGAGGTGACGCTGCGGGTCCTGCATATCGCGGAAGCCCACCAGGGAGCACAGCAGCTGCGGGCCGAATCCGGCGTCCTGCAGGCCCGTATTCACGGCGTGCAGGTCGTTGACCAGCGCGCCCACGTCGTTCGCCGGGTGCTGGGCGAGCAGCCAGGTGTACCCGTACGCGTCCCGGCTGAACTGAACGGGTATGCCGCCCCGCGTCGTGTCCGCGTCGAGCAGGTCCTGTACGTCCTTCTGCAGCTGCGCGAAGGCGCCCCCCTCGACGGTGGCGAAGCAGACCGAGCCGAGGCCCGTCGGAGTGAAGCCGGCGCCCGCCTCGAGGGTGATCGCGGCGGAGGGCAGGCCGAAGAGCTGGTCGAGGTTGGGGCGGACCGGCTTGCTGCGGCCGAGAATGACGTCCAGAAAACCCATGCGCACCAGCCTTTCTGTGTCGTCGGCCCGGGCTGCCTCAGGCCCCGGGCGTAACTACCGGGACTTCAGCCCCGGGCACCCAGCCGGGCGGCGATCCGGGCGAGCTGGTCCAGCCGCTGCTCCAGCGGCGGGTGGGTGGACAGCAGCCGGGTCAGGCTCTCCTTGGAGGAGAACGCGGGCGCGAAGTAGAAGGCGTTGAACGGCTCCGCCTTCCGCAGGTCGCGTGTCGGGATCCTCGCCATCTGGCCGGTGACCTTGGTCAGGGCGGAGGCGAGAGCCGAGGGACGCATGGTCAGGAACGCTGCCGCGCGGTCCGCGGACAGCTCGCGGTAGCGGGAGAGCAGACGGGTCAGCAGGAAGCTGATCACGTAGACGACCCCGCTGATGAGCGGCACCAGGAGCAGGGCGATCCCGACGCCGCCGTCGCGGTCATTGCCGCGCATGAGGCCGCCCCAGAGGACAATGCGGGTGATCAGGCCCGCGAGCACGCCGAGGAACGAGGCGATGGTCATGACGGCGACGTCACGGTGCGCGACGTGCGACAGCTCGTGGGCGAGCACGCCCTCCAGCTCCTGCGGCTCCAGCCGGCGCAGCAGGCCTGTGGTGGCGCAGACGAGGGAGGTGCGCTGGCTGCGGCCGGTGGCGAACGCGTTCGGCACGTCGGTTTCGGCGATGGCGACACGGGGTTTGGGCATGTCGGCCAGGGCGCAGACGCGGTCGACGGCGCCGTGGAGTTCGGGCGCCTGCTGCGGGGTGACCTCGCGGGCGCCCATGCTGAAGGCGGCGATCCGGTCGCTGAACCAGAACTGCGCGATGAACAGGCCGCCCGCGAGCAGCACTATCAAGCCCCAGGAGCCCCTCAGGAGCACCAGCAGGACGCCGACCAGGACGACGTAGAGCAGTCCGATCAGGAACATGGTCGTCACCATGCGGGCGGTCAGTCCCCGGTCAGGGGCGAATCGAGTCCGAGATCCCATGACTCCTCCCAAGCGGCTCTCCAGGGCCTTCTGCCCGTCCCCGGATCGCGCTGCGGTGTCATCCCTCTCCCTCTCGATTCTGCTCCTTCACGGCGTCTTCGGCCCGGGCGACGTGGGGGCCGGGTTGTGTCTTCCAGACGGCAGTGATCGCCGAGGTGCGGGCGGCGGCGCCGGTGTGGCTGATTCCGTACCTGTCCTCGATCGTGCGCAGCAGGTTGTCGTGGCTGTACGGGGCGGCGGGGGAGCGCCGTCAACCTGGGAGTGGAGGACGATGCTCCGGTGGCTTGTCCGTGCGCCCTCACCTCACCCTCTGTGCTGCGGGAGGCTTCAGCGGAGCTGGGCCAGGCCCTCCGTCGCGATCCGCTCGAAGACCTTCTCGTCCGCGGCGAACATCGTGTCCGCGATGGGCCAGTGCAGCACGATCTCCCTGAAGCCGAGCTCGGCGTGGGCCCCGGCGAAGTCGACGAACGCATCGAAGGAGTCCAGGGGGCGGTCGGGCGTGAAGCCCGTGAGCAGGATCTTGTCCAGCTCGGTGGGGTCGCGGTCGATGTCGGCGCAGGCCACGGACAGGTGGTCGATCTGCCGGCCGATGGCGGCCAGCGACTCGGCGGGGGTGCCGCCGGAGTTCGAGACCTTCGGGTCGCCGGTGGTCACCCAGGCCTGCCCGTACCGGGCCGCGAGCTGGAGCCCGCGCGGTCCGGTCGCCGCGATCGCGAAAGGGATCCGGGGGGCCTGCAGGCAGCCGGGGATGTTGCGGGCCTCGTGCGCTGAGTAGAACCGGCCGTGGTAGGTGACCTCGTCCTCGCGCAGCAGCCGGTCGAGGAGCGGTACGAACTCCGCGAAGCGGTCCGCGCGCTCCCGGGAACTCCACGGCTCCTGGCCGAGGGCGGTGGCGTCGAAGCCGATGCCACCGGCGCCTATGCCGAGCGTCAGGCGGCCGGCGCTGATGTCGTCGAGCGAGATCAGCTCCTTGGCGAGGGGGACGGGGTGGCGGAAGTTCGGGGAGGTGACGAGCGTGCCCAGCCTCAGCCTCCGGGTGACGGTCGCGGCGGCGGTCAGGGTCGGCAGGGCGCCGAACCACGGGCCGTCGCGAAACGGGGGGCGCCAGGAGAGGTGGTCATAGGTGTACGCGGCATGGAAGCCCAGCTCCTCGGCCCGCTGCCACACCTCCCGGCCGCGCTCGTGCCAGCGTCGAATGGGGAGGATCACGGTGCTCAGTCGCAGAGAAGAAGAGACCATGTCCTGAGCCTAAGCGGCTCCGCCGAGGGACGCCGACCCAGTTCCCTGCCCTGCGGCCTGCCCCACTGCCGGCCGGCCCGGCGGGGGGCTGTTCCGAGTTCGTGGGGCCGGGCGCCGGTACCGCCCGTCACGCTCGTGTGCGCACCCTGTCGCACTGCTGTGCGCACATATACGGGAAGATGAAGGGGTGAATTCAGCTACCGGGCGGCCCGAGCCGCAGACGCCGGAATCCGCCCGCTCGGTCCGCACCGCTCAGCGGCCCGTACGGCTGATCGCCACCGACCTCGACGGCACTCTCCTCAGGGACGACAAGTCGGTCTCGGACCGTACGGTCGCCGCCCTGGCCGACGCCGAGAAGGCCGGCATCGAGGTGTTCTTCGTCACCGGACGCCCGGCCCGCTGGATGGATGTCGTCAGCGACCACGTCCACGGCCACGGCCTGGCCATCTGCGCCAACGGCGCGGCCGTCGTCGATCTGCACCGGGACGGCCTGATCCTCGAGGTGCGGCCGCTGGCGCGGCCCGACGCGCTGACGGTCGTTCATGCGCTGCGCGCCGTCGCGCCCGACACCTCCTTCGCCGTCGAGCTGACCGGCGGCATCCACTACGAGCCCGACTACCCGCCCTTCCACCTCGACGCGGGGGCCACCGTCGCCGCCGCCGAGAAGCTCCTCTCCGAGGAGTGGGAGGGCTCCGGCCAGCCCGTGCTCAAGCTGCTCGCGCACCACCCCAAGCTGGCCCCGGACGACTTCCTCGCCCTGGCCCGTACGGCGGCCGGCGAACACGCCTCGTTCACCCGTTCCAGCCCCACCGCCCTGCTGGAGATCAGCGGGTTCGGTGTCAGCAAGGCCTCCACCCTGGCGCACTGCTGTGCCGAGCGCGGCATCGCGCCGGAGGAGGTGGTGGCCTTCGGCGACATGCCCAACGACGTCGAGATGCTGACCTGGGCCGGTACCTCCTACGCCATGGCCAACGCGCACCCGGACGTGCTGGCCGCGACCTCGGGCCGTACGGTCGCGAACAACGAGGACGGCGTCGCGGTCGTCATCGAGCAGATCCTGGCGCAGCAGCGATAGCCAACCGCCCGCAACCGCTCAGATCGGGACCTCCCAGATCACCGTCGTGCCGGCGCCGTCCTCGCCGATGCCCGGGCCGTAGCTGCTCGAACCGCCCAGTGACTCGGCCCGCTTGGCGAGGTTCTTCAGGCCGCTGCGGCGCCCGCTTTCCGGTATGCCGACACCGTTGTCCGCGACCGTCAGCCGTACGCCGTCCTGACCGTCCGGAAGGGTCACGGTCGCATCGGCCACGACCTCGATCCTGGTCGCGCGGGCGTGCCGGTACGCGTTGGACAGCGCCTCGCGGAGCGCGGCGATGAGGTTCTTGCCCGTCAGTTCGCCGACGCGGGCTTCGATCGCGCCGATGAAGCGCACGGACGGTTTGAACCCGAGCGGCACCGCCGCCATGTTGACCTCGCGCTCGATACGGGTGCGCAGCCCGGACGGCGCCTCGGTGGGCTCCTGCTGGAGCGCGAAGATCGCCGTACGGATCTCCTGGATGGTCACATCCAGCTCGTCCACCGCCTTGGCGATCCCGGCCCGCGCATCCTGCACATCGGACGTGCGCTGGGCGCCCTCCAGCATCATTCCGGTCGCGAACAGCCGCTGAATGACCAGGTCGTGCAGGTCCCGGGCGATGCGGTCGCGTTCCTCGAAGACCGCCAGCCGCTCGCGGTCGCGCTGCGCCTCGGCGAGGACGAGCGCCAGGGCGGCCTGTGCGGCGAACCGTACGGCGAGCCCCCGCTCGGTCTCGGTGAACGGGCGCGCGCCGCGCAGGCGCGGCAGAGCGAGGGTGCCCAGGATCCGGTCGCCGCTCTTGAGCGGGAGCATCATGCTCGGGCCGTAGAGGTGGGACAGCGGGGTGGTCATCCGGTCGTCGGTCGCGGCGTCGTCCATGAACACCGGGAATCCGGCGAGCAGTTGCTCGTAGACCGGGCTGGTCGGCTTTATCACCATGCCCAGGCTCTCGTACGGCTCGGAGAGGTCGGAGGAGACCTGCACGATCTCCAGGCCGCCCTGCTCGGACGGCAGGAGCACCACGCCGGCCACGGCGTCGGCGAGCCTGCGGGCCTGCTCGGCGACGACGGCGAGGGCCTCGTCCGTGCTCGCTTCCGCGCCGACGGCCGTGACCGGTTCGATCCCGGCCGCCGCACCGACTTCGGCCACGGCGGCCGACTCGGTGCTCGCGCGGGCCAGCAGGGCCGTGGTGAGGGCGGCGGCGCCGTCGATCCAGCGCTCGCGCTGACGGGCGGCCTCGTGCAGCCGGGCGTTGTCGATCTGGATGCCGGCCTCGGTGGCGAGCACCTTCACCATGTGCAGGTCGTAGGCGCTGAATTCGCCGCCGTCGGACTTCTCCACCAGGTAGAGGTTTCCGAAGAGTTCCCCGCCGACGCGGATGGGGACGCCGAGGAAGTCTCCGAGGAGCGCGCTGTGCGGCGGGAAGTCGTCGGCGCGGGTCGCGGCCCCGAGGTCGGCCAGCATCAGCGGTTCGGGGTCCTCGATGAGCACGCCGAGGATGCCCTTCTCGCCTTCGGGGAGGTGGCGGATGCGCTCGCGTTCGGCGTCGGAGATGCCGTACGTGACGAAGTCGGCGAGGCCGTCGCGGTCGTCGTTGATGACACCGAGTGCGGCGTAGCGGGCACCGGTGAGGCCGGCGGCGGTCTCCACGATGCGGTCGAGGGCGGTGTGCAGGTCCAGGCCGGTGCCGACCGACACCATCGCCTCGAGCAGCTGGGGGAGGCGGGCGGCCAGCTCCTTGGGCAGTCCTTGCAGGCTCCGGGCCGCCTGTTCGGCGGCGGCCGGGACCGAGAAGGGGGCGCTGCCGCCAGACGCAGGGGGAGTGACGTCCCGGCCGGGCGGGGACTCCTGAGCGCGTCCTGCCGTCGCTGACATGCCCCCGAGCTTAATAAGTCCCTTTTCGGTAAGAAAGTAAGAGTTTGCCGGGCGATGCGACGGGGCCGTACGGGGCTGCGGTGAGCGTCAGCGGCGGGACAGGCAGGCGTCCGCCGCGCGCTCCTGGTCGAGCATCCGCCGGAACGGACCCTCCACGGCGGCCAGCTCCTCGTACGAACCACGCTGCACCGCGCGCCCTCCGCTGAGCACGATCACTTCGTCGACCGCCTCCAGACCGGCCAGGCGGTGGGTGATCAGAACGGTGGAACGGCCTGCGGTGGCGGCGGCCTCCGTGGCGGCCAGCAGATCGCCGGTGAGCGCGTCGGCGGTCGGCAGGTCGAGGTGTTCGGCGGGCTCGTCGAGCACCAGCACGGGGAAGCCGGCGAGCAGCGCGCGGGCGAGCGCGAGGCGCTGCCGCTGGCCGCCGGACAGGCTGGCGCCGTGCTCGCCGACGAGGGTGTCGAGGCCGAGGGGAAGGCTGTCGGCCCAGTCCAGGAGGCGGGCGTCGGCGAGGGCCGCGCGCAACTCGGTCTCCTTGGCCGCGGGGCGGGCGAGACGGAGGTTTTCGCGCAGCGAGCTGTCGAAGATGTGTGCGTCCTGCGCGCACAGTCCGACCATGCGGCGGACGTCGTCGCCGTCCAGGGCGGTCGCATCGGTGCCGCCGAGGGTGTACGTACCGGCGTCGGCATCCAGGAAGCGCAGCAGCACCTGGGCGAGGGTCGTCTTGCCGGAGCCGGACGGGCCGACGACCGCGATACGACGGCCGGGGGCGAGGTCAAGGTCGATGCCGTCGAGTGCCGCTTCCCGCCGACCGGGGTAGCGGGCCGTCAATCCGCGGGCTGTGAGGGGGAAGGGGGAAGCGGGGGCGGGGGCCGGGCGGTCGGGTTCGCGGACGGGCTCGGGCGTGTCCAGGACCTCGTGCACCCGCTCGACGGCGCAACGGGCGCGGTGCCGGTACCGGACCGCCGAGGGGAGACCGGCTACCGCCTCGAACGCGGCGAGCGGGGTGAGGACGACGACGGCGAGGGCAACCCCCGCCAGCCGCCCGTCGTGCACGGCCTGCACACCGGTCCAGGCGGCGGCCGCCACGGTCAGGCCGCAGATCAGCGCGGAGAGCCCGGCCCCGGCGCCGGCCGCGGCTGCGGAGCGGGCGGAGAGGCTGGTCAGGGCCCGGTCCGCGCGGCGGGTGTCGTCCGTACGGGCCGCCAGGGCGCCGGCGACGGTCAGCTCGGCGGTGCCACTGAGGAGATCGACGACGCGGGTGGCGAGCGAGCCGCGGGCAGGCGCGAGCTGCCGCTCGGCTCGACGGGAGAGTGCGCCGGACAGTACGGGTACGGCGACGCCCGCGGCGAGCAGGCCTGCGGCGAGCACCGCTCCGGCCTCGGGGAGCAGCCAGGCGGTGAAGGCGACCGATCCGGCGCCGACGAGGAGGGCGGCGCCGACGGGCAAAAGCCAGCGCAGGAAGTAGTCCTGGAGGGAGTCGACGTCGGCGACGAGCCGGGAGAGCAGGTCGCCACGGCGGGTCCGGCGCAGGGCCGCGGGGGCGAGGCGCTCCAGGCGTGCGTACACGGCGACACGCAGGTCGGCGAGCATACGGAAGACGGCGTCGTGGGCGACGAGGCGCTCTGCGTAACGGAAGACGGCGCGGCCGATGCCGAACGCCCGCGTCGCGGTGACCGCCACCATGAGGTAGAGGATCGGCGGCTGCTGTGAGGCACGGGAGATCAGCCAGCCGGAGACGGCCATGAGGCCGACGGCGCCGGCGAGGGCGAGCGTGCCGAGGAGGAGCGCAAGCGCGAAGCGCGCCCGCCGGGCCTGTGCCATGTGCCGTACCCGCCGCAGGACGTCCGCGCCCTCCGGACGGTTCGCCCGTCCACCCGTCCCGCTGTTGGCGGAGGTCTCCCCCAAGGCCGCCTGCGGCTCCGCTGCCGAGGCAGCCTCGCCGGGCCCCTGGTGAAGAGGCTGCGTCACCGCGTTCGCAGGCGCTGTGCGTTCCGCGGATGCGCCCACCACCGCTCGGTGGCGGGTCAGCTCGACAACGTGGTCGGCCAGCGGCAGCAGGGCCGGGCGGTGCAGGACCATCAGCACCGTGCGTCCCTGTGCCAGGCGGCCGATCGCGGAGGCGATCTCCGCCTCCGTCTCGCCGTCCAGGTTCGCCGTCGGCTCGTCCAGAAGCAGCACCGGACGGTCCGCCAGGAAGGCGCGGGCCAGGGCGATGCGCTGACGCTGCCCGGCCGAGAGCCCGACGCCGTCCTCACCGAGGAGCGTGTCCACACCGTGCGGGAGGGCGGAGACAAAGCCGAGTGCGCCCGCCTCCCGGAGGGCATCCCGCAGGGCCTGGTCGTCCGCGTCCGGGCGGGCCAGCCGTACGTTGTCGGCGACCGTGCCCGCGAAGAGGTACGGCCGCTGCGGCACCCACGCGATCTGCTTCCGCCAGCTGTCCGGTGCGATGTCGGCGAGATCCGTGTCGCCGAGCAGCACCCGGCCGGCACTCGGCTGGGGTTCCCCATCCCGAAGGCCAGGGGAAAAGCCCAGCACCGCGTTCAGCAAGGTCGTCTTCCCGGCCCCGCTCGGGCCGACGACCGCCACCGTCTCGCCCGGCCCAACGGTGAACGAGGTTTCCGGCAGCGAGGGCTCCGTACGGCCCGGGTGCTGTACGACCAGTTCCTCGATCCGCAGCGCCAAGCTCCGCGCGTCGGGGGCGGGCCTCGTACCGGAGGCAGGCGGCTCCGTCTCCAGCACCGCGAAGACCTCGTCCGCCGCGGCCAGCCCCTCCGCCGCCGCGTGATACTGCGCGCCCACCTGCCGCAATGGCAGATACGCCTCCGGGGCGAGCACCAGCACCATCAGCCCGGTGTACAGGTCGAGGTCGCCGTGGACGAGCCGCATGCCGATGCCGACGGCGACCAGCGCCACCGACAGCGTGGCAAGAAGTTCCAGCGCGAAGGAGGAGAGGAAGGCGATCCGCAGGGTCCGTAGCGTCGCCCGCCGGTACTCACCCGTGATCGCGCGGATCGACTCGGCCTGGGCCCGCGCCCGCCCGAACACCTTCAGCGTCGGCAGACCGGCCACAACATCCAGAAAGTGGCCGGACAGCCGGCTGAGCAGCTTCCACTGCCGGTCCGTCCGCGCCTGGGTCGCCCAGCCGATGAGGACCATGAAGAGGGGAATGAGCGGCAGGGTGATGACGATGACCGCCGCCGACACCCAGTCCGCCGTGACGATCCGGGCCAGCACCGCGGCCGGCACCACGACCGCCAGCCCCAACTGCGGCAGGTAGCGGGCGAAATAGTCGTCCAGCGCGTCGATGCCGCGCGTGGCGAGCGCGGTCAGTTCGCCGGTACGTAGGTCACTCGGCCGACCCGGCCCCAGCCGTACGGCATGCTCCAGCAGACGGATCCGCAGCTCGGACTTCACCGACGCGCTCGCCCGGTGCGCGGCCAGCTCCGTCAGCCAGGAGACCAGGCCGCGTCCCACCGAGACCGTGCCGAGCAGCAGCAGGGGCGTACGCAGCTCGGTGAGCTGGAGCCCCCGCTGAAAGGAGCCGACCACGATCTCGGCGATGAGCATCGCCTGGGCCACGACCAGCCCCGCCCCGGCCAGCCCGAGTGCCACCGATGCGACCAGGAAGACGCGGGTGGCGCGAGCGTGCCGGAGCAGGCGCGGGTCGACAGGTTTCACGTGAAACGCTCCTCAGCGGTCCTGGCTGTACCGCAGCCCTCAGTGCGGATCGGCAGCGATGTGCTGCGTGCCGATCCGCTTACGGAAGACCCAGTACGTCCAGCCCTGGTACACCATCACCAGCGGAGCGGCGATGGCCGCGCACCAGGTCATGATCTTCAGCGTGTAGGGGGTGGACGAGGCGTTGGCGACGGTGAGACTCCAGGACTCGTTCAGCGAGGACGGCATGACGTCCGGGAAGAGCGTCAGGAACAGCATGGCGACGGTGGCCGCGATGGTGATTCCGGACAGCGCGAAGGACCAGCCCTCGCGCCCCCTGCCGTTCAGCACGAGCGCGGCGAGCAGCGCCACGACCGCCACCGCCATGGCCACCAGGCTCTGGCTGTCGCCCCGGTGGAGCTGCGTCCAGCCGAGAAAGGCCAGCGCGAGAGCGGCGGCTGCCGCCCCCAGCACGGTCGCGTGCCGGCGCGCCCGCAGCCGGATGTCGCCGACCGTCTTCAGCGCCGTGAACACCGCCCCGTGGAAGGTGAACAGGGCCAGGGTCACCAGCCCGCCCAGCAGCGCGTACGGGTTCAGCAGGTCGAGCAGCGTGCCGACGTACTCCTTGTGCGCGTCGATCTTCACGCCGTGCACGATGTTGCCGAAGGCCACGCCCCACAGCACAGCGGGCAGCAGCGAGCACCAGAAGATCGCGTGCTCCCAGTTGGTCTGCCAGCGCTCATCGCTGCGCTTGACCCGGTACTCGAAGGCGAGACCGCGCACGATCAGGCAGACCAGGATCAGCAGCATCGGCAGGTAGAAGCCGGAGAAGAGGGTGGCGTACCAGTCGGGGAAGGCGGCGAAGGTGGCACCGCCGGCCGTGAGCAGCCAGACCTCGTTGCCGTCCCACACCGGCCCGATGGTGTTGATGAGCACCCGGCGCTCGCTCCGGTCGCGGGCCAGCAGCTTGGTGAGCACGCCGACCCCGAAGTCGAAGCCCTCGAGGAAGAAGTAGCCGGTCCACAGGACGGCGATGATGACGAACCAGACGTCGTGCAGTTCCATGTCTCGCTCCTGTCAGCCCTCAGTAGGAGAAGGCCATGGGCCGGTCGGCGTCGGTGTCGTGGCCGCCGATCCTGGTGGGCTGGTCGAGGTCGGACTCGGTCAGCTCGGGCGGTCCGGCCTTGGCGTACTTCACCAGCAGCCGCACCTCGATCACGGCGAGCGCGGCGTACAGCAGGGTGAAGACGACCATCGAGGTGAGGACTTCGGCCTGGGAGACGCCGGGGGAGACCGCGTCGGAGGTACGGAGCACGCCGTAGACGACCCACGGCTGGCGGCCCATCTCGGTGAAGATCCAGCCCCAGGAGTTGGCGATCAGCGGGAAGCCGATGGTGAGCAGCGCGATCCGCCAGTACCACAGGGTCGGCTTCGGGCCGAGGGCCCGGTTGCGGGTCAGTGCCAGGTACGGACGTTCCTCGTCGCCCGTGCGGAGCCGGGGCGCGAGCCAGAACGTCTTCCGTGTGAGCCAGAGCCCGGCCAGGCCGATCGCGAACGACGTCATGCCGAAGCCGATCATCCAGCGGAAACCCCAGTAGGCGGTGGGGATGTTGGGCCGGTAGTCGCCGGGGCCGAATGCCTTCTGCTCGGCCTCGTTGACGTCGTTGATGCCGGGGACCTTGGAGTGGAAGTCGCCCTTGGCGAGGAAGGAGAGCAGCGTCGGCAGCTCGATCGCGACCGTGTTGTGGCCCTTGTCCACATCCCCGTACGCGAAGACGGAGAAGGGTGCCGGCGCCTCGCTGTCCCACAGCGCCTCGGCCGCCGCCATCTTCATCGGCTGCTGCCTGAACATGACCTTGGCGAGCTGGTCGCCGCTGACCGCGGTGAGCAGACCGGCGACTACCAGGGTCACCAGGCCGAGCCGGAGCGAGGTCCGCATCACCGGGACGTGCTTCCTGCGCAGCAGGTGGTACGCCGAGATGCCGACGATGAAGGCGCCTCCGGTGAGGAAGGCCGCGGTGAGGGTGTGGAAGACCACGACCAGGGTGGTGTCCTGGGTGAGGACCTTCCAGATGTCGGTCAGCTCGGCCCGCCCGGTGGCGTGGTTGATCCGGTAGCCGATCGGGTGCTGCATCCAGGAGTTGGCGGCCAGGATGAAGTAGCCCGACAGCACGGTGCCGATCGACACCATCCATATGCAGCCGCAGTGGATCTTCTTGGGGAGCTTGTCCCAGCCGAAGATCCACAGGCCGATGAAGGTGGACTCGAAGAAGAAGGCTATGAGCGCCTCGAACGCGAGCGGAGCACCGAAGACGTCACCGACGAACCGCGAGTAGTCGGACCAGTTCATGCCGAACTGGAACTCCTGGACGATGCCGGTGACCACGCCCATGGCGATGTTGATCAGGAAAAGCTTTCCCCAGAACTTGGTCGCTCGGAGGTACTTCTCCTTCTGGGTGCGCACCCAGGCCGTTTCCAGGCCGGCCACGAGCGCGGCAAGCGAGATCGTCAGGGGAACGAAGAGGAAGTGGTAGACGGTCGTAATACCGAACTGCCACCTCGCCAGAGTCTCCGGCGCCAAAGCAAGGTCCATGGCACCTTCTCCTTACGTTGCTGCGGCCGGAACCGCAGGTGCCCTTCTCATCTCAAACTTTGTGAACGCGTTCACATTCACAAGGCATTATGACGCACAAGGGTTCGGCAACGTTGGGCGGGTCCGCCTTTCGGGCATCCTCGGCCGGATCGACGGCGACCCGCGGGCACTCGCCACGGTGCGCGCCGGCGATCCGATCCGCGTGGAGCGGGCCTGAGCCCGTACGCCCTCCCGGGACCCGTCAGCCCTGGAACTCCTTGCGGAAGCCCTCCGCGGCCTGCAGGAAGAGGTCGTTCGCCTCGGTCTCGCCGATCGTCACGCGCACGCCCTCGCCGGGGAACGGCCGTACGACCACGCCCGTCTGCTCGCACGCCGCGGCGAAATCGGCCGTACGGTCCCCCAGTCGCAGCCAGACGAAGTTCGCCTGCGACTCGGGGACCGTCCAGCCCTGCGCCGCCAGCGCCTCACTCACCCGCGCCCGCTCCGCGACCAGCGAATCCACCCGCTCCAGCAGCGCGTCCTCGCTGCGCAGCGAGGCCACCGCCGCGTCCTGCGCCAGCTGGCTGACCCCGAACGGCACCGCCGTCTTGCGCAGGGCGGCGGCCACCGGCTCGTGCGCCACCGCGAAACCGACCCGCAGGCCCGCCAGGCCGTACGCCTTGGAGAAGGTGCGCAGTACGCAGACGTTCGGCCGGTCCCGGTAGATCTCGATCCCGTCGGGGACCTGCTCGTCGCGGATGAACTCCTGGTACGCCTCGTCCAGCACGACCAGCACACCGGACGGCACCCGGTCCAGGAAGCGCTCCAGCTCCGCGCGCCGGACGACCGTGCCCGTCGGGTTGTTCGGGTTGCAGACGAAGATCAGCCGGGTGCGGTCGGTGACCGCGTCCGCCATCGCGTCCAGGTCGTGCACCTCGCCGCTGGTCAGCGGCACCTGCACCGACCGCGCGCCCGAGATCTGGGTGATGATCGGGTACGCCTCGAAGGACCGCCAGGCATGGATCACCTCATCCCCCGGGCCCGAGGTCGCCTGGATCAGCTGCTGGGCGACGCCCACCGAGCCGGTACCCGTGGCCAGATGCTCGACCGGCACGCTGAAACGGTCCGCCAGCGCGGCCATCAGCCCGGTACACGCCATGTCCGGGTAACGGTTGAAGGAACCGGCCGCGGCCAGGGCGCTCTCCAGCACGCCCGGCAGTGGCGGGTACGGGTTCTCGTTGGAGGACAGCTTGTACGCGACCCGGCCACCGGCTGCGGCCGGGCGGCCCGGCTTGTAGGTCGGAATGCCGTCCAGCGCGTCGCGCAGCTTGGGGGTCTTCTCACTCACCGCGGGTCCTCCTCGACCGTCCGTCCAGGCGCATCATGCATTCAGCAACAGCAATACTCCACACCTTATGAGGATTGGTATTTCAGGAGTACGGGCGGAGCAGGGACGGGGGCCGGGATCGTGCGCGCCGAAGACGGGGGGCTTTCGGCCAGGTCACGCGCGCCGGTGGCGAGCGCCGTGGCGCGCATCACTCGTGAGGGTGACTTGAGACCTCTTTGCAATAAAGCCTCCTTGACAGGTGAACCCGCCCAGAGGGCGGCCAGACGCCAGGCCGTCGCCTCAACTTCCTTCATTTCCAAGGGATTTGAGGGAAGTTACTCATGCAGAAACGTGCCTCTCAAGGGCTGTTTGAGAGCTGCCGTCAATAGACCACGCTCGCCCTACTATCGGCCTGCCATGACAGCAGCAGGGAACCACCAGGTGAGCCGGTCGACCGGCCGCCGGCTGGGGCGGGCGGGCATCCGGGACGTGGCCGCCGCGGCCGGTGTCTCGATCACGACTGTCTCCGACGCACTCAACGGCAAGGGCCGGCTTCCCGACGCCACCCGCCGCCATGTCCGGGAGGTCGCGGACCGGCTGGGCTACCGCCCGTCCGCCGCCGCGCGCACGCTCCGTACCGGCCGATCCGGCCTCATCGGTCTGACCGTGACCACATACGGGGATGAACCTTTCACCTTCACGGAGTTCGCCTACTTCGCCGAGATGGCCCGCGCCGCCACCTCCGCCGCCCTCGCCCGCGGCTACGCCCTGGTCATCCTGCCCGCGACCTCCCGGCACGACCTGTGGTCCAACGTCGCGCTCGACGGCACGGTGGTCATCGACCCTTCGGACCGGGACCCGGTGGTCACCGAACTCATCCGCCAGGGCCTCCCGGTGGTCTCCGACGGCCGGCCCGCCGGCTCCCTCCCCGTCACCGCGTGGGTGGACAACGACCACGAGGCCGCCGTCGTCGGCCTGCTCGACCACCTCGCCGACGCCGGGGCCCGCCGCATCGGTCTGCTCACCGGCACCACCACCGATACCTACACCCGGCTGTCCACGACCGCGTATCTGTCCTGGTGCGAGCGCGTCGGCCAGGACCCGGTGTACGAGATGTACCCCGCCCACGACCCGCGCGCCGGAGCCGTCGCCGCCGACCGGCTGCTCGCCCGTCCCGACCGCCCGGACGCCGTCTACGGCCTGTTCGACCCCAACGGCACCGACCTGCTCGCCGCCGCCCGCCGCTACGGTCTGCGCGTACCGGACGACCTGCTGCTCGTGTGCTGCAGCGAGTCCACCGTCTACGCCACCACCGAGCCGCCCATCACCACCCTGTCCCTGAAGCCGCGCCGGATCGGCACCGCCGTGGTCCAGCTGCTCATCGACGCCATCGAGGGTGTTGACACCGGACAGCCCGTGGAACAGGTGATACCGACCGAGCTCATCGTGCGGACGTCCTCCCAGCGCCGCCGCCCGCCTCCCACCACGGTCACCGCGCCACGCTCACCCGGTCAGAGCTGATCACCGGGCGGCCGACCGCTCCCTGCGCCGTGCCCACCCCGGGTTGCTACCAGGCGAATTCGGGAGAAATTCCCGGAGACCGCCATCGCCGCTCGAATGACAGCCCCCTGGTGCATCACAACCTACGAGCAGCATTCCTATGATGGGCCCACGACACCGCGGTCCACCCACCGACCACTGGGGCCTCTCGCCCTCGCGTCTCCCCCCGGACTTCCCTCGGGAGGAGCCAGAGAGACCCCGGAACGCAGGCAGGGGGAAAGGTCCGACTCGGTGCACGGCGGCGCGATGGTGGAGGGGTCGATGACTCAGGGGGCCAGTCAGGGACCCGTGGTGCGGACCATGGCAGGAATGCCGCCCGTACCCGTGCGCGGAATGCCTCCTGTGCCGCCCCCTGCCCCCGGCCAGGCCACGATCCCCGCCGGACCTCTCCTCGGTGGCCCGGCTCCGACCGGGCCCCTCCCGGTCCAGCCGCAGCCCCCGGCCGACTACGACTACCCGCCGGAATACACGCCCACCGAGCGCGACCTGCCGGTGATCAGCCACGACGCCACCCACGACCGGACGACGGTGGACCGCACCCCGGTCGGCGCGCCCGAGGAAGACACCAGCTCATCCGGCAGCCCCGGCCCGCTCTACGTCGTCGGCGACATCCACGGCTACCTCGACGACCTCCGCGAGGCCCTGCGCGCCCAGGGCCTGATCGACGCCGAGGACCACTGGGCCGCGGGCAACGCCCGCCTGTGGTTCCTCGGTGACTTCACCGACCGCGGACCGGACGGCATCGGCGTCATCGACCTGGTGATGCGGCTGTCCGCCGAGGCCGCGGCGGCCGGCGGCTACTGCAAGGCCCTCATGGGCAACCACGAGCTGCTGCTCATCGGCGCCAAGCGGTTCGGCGACACCCCCGTCACCTCCGGCGCCGGCACCGCCTCCTTCCAGGCCGCCTGGCTGCTCAACGGCGGCCAGCGCACCGACATGGAACGGCTCGAGGACCACCATCTGCAGTGGATGTCCCGGCTCGACGCCGTCGCCGAGGAGGACGGGCATCTGCTCCTGCACTCCGACACCACCGCCTACCTCGAGTACGGCGACTCCATCCCGGCCGTCAACGACACCGTCACCGAGACCCTCCAGCGCAACAACCCCGACGAATGCTGGGATCTGTTCCGCAAGTTCACCAAGCGCTTCGGATTCCGGGACGAGGACGGCCCGCAGGCCGCACGCCAACTGCTCGCGACCTACGGCGGACACCGCGTGGTGCACGGGCACAGCCCCATCCCGTACCTGCTGGGTGAGGTGGGCACCGAGGACGCTTCGGACGGCGAGGGCCGCGGTGCCGCGGCCGTCGACGGGCCGCACGTCTACGCCGACGGGCTCGCGATCGCCATGGACGGCGGCATCACCATGGCCGGAAAGCTGCTGGTCTGCCAACTGCCCTTGATCGGCTGACGCTTGGTGGCGATGCCGGCTTGGAGGCCGTAGTCCCACCTGGCCCAGCCATTTTCCGCAAACACCCTGTCACGGCCTACCGGAAGCGCTCTAACATCGGCTTATCCGTAGCAGGCTCTCCTCCGTTTCCGCCGAACTGCCCGGTGAGAGCCGGCATGCAGGCCTACGGAGCACCGGGGGATGCACATGAACAGGGCTCCGCATCTGCTTCCCGAGGACCGTCCCGAATTCGAGCGGATCCTCAAGGAGGCGCTGACCTTGGCCCAGCAGCGGCCGGATCCGGCCGAGGCGAGCCGACGGCTCAGCACCGAGCAGCTGCGCACCATGGCCCTTGCGGCCTCCTCCGCGATAGCGTCCTGCGCCGCCGCCGAGTACCAGCACTACATCACGGTCCGCGGCCGGGTGCGCCGGCCCGAGGCCGCCACTGAGGCCCGTACGGAGTCGGAGGGTGGCGAGGGTTTCCCTGCGGCGGGGCCTGCCGGCGGCGCGGGTGAGTCCGCTGAGGACTCCGGCGCGGGTCTCGTCGCGGTCCTCGCCGTGCTGGTGCCCGTACTGGCCGGCACGGCGGCCGTGATCTTCTTGCTGATCGGCTATCTGCTGCACGCCGTCAGCCGCGGCACCCGCTCCGCCGCCCCGCTCATCATGGCCGGCTGGATCTTCGCGGCGCTGGCCGCCGCCGCCATCGTCGTCGCCATGGCGGGAGTCCTGATCACGGCTCTGCGCAACGGCGCGACCTCGGTACGGGCCGGTGCCGTGGACGAACGGGCCCTGGAGCTCGACCGGGCGCGGGAGGCATGGCGGCAGGCACTGCTGGAGCGCGGTGTGCTGCCGTTTCTCCGTGAGGCGCTGGCCGTCCCTCCCCAGTCCGCCGGCCGTCAGGGCGACGACCGTCCGGCGGACCGCAGCACCGAGGGCGCGTACGGCGGGGACCCGAGCCTGGCCGCACGCACGCCTCATCTGGGCTACACCAGCCCGGGCTTCAGCAGCCCCGCCACGGACAGCGGCCAGGAGGAGGACGCCGTCCGCCCCAGCTACCAGAGCCCCGGCTATACCAGCCCGGACTTCGGCGGACCGGAACACGAGCCGGGCTGACCCACGGCGACGACGGGGCCGAACGTCGCTCTGCGCGCTGGAGCATGGTCCTTCGTTCCAACCGGCGGAGGAGGCGTCAGCGCAGCTGAATGTCATGCTCCGCACCTATCGAGCCAACTTGCCCATTTCTGAGGGGAATTAGCCGTAGAACGCTGCTTACGGTCCTGCCGGAGGTGATGCTCGTGCATGAGCGGAAGACGCCGTCGTCCGAGCCGGCACACCAGGACGCCATCGACGTGAACGACTTCGTGTACGCGGCGACAGGAGCCCGCGTCCGCAGGTTGACGCTGCCCGGCGGTCAGCACTGGTTGCCGGCGGTCGATGTCGCCGGCGAACCGGGCTGCTCAAATACGCGGGACGCGATCGCCAAGCAGCATCGGGCCCGCCCCCAACTCTGGCGCTGACGACGGTCCGCGACCGGCAGATGAACGGTTGCGGGCCATGGCATTCGGGGCTGTTCGTGGCAGGTTTCGTATGGCAGGCTCATTTTCGTCGTCTCTGCGTCGTGCCACGACCGATGAAAAGACTGCCGTGCCATCTCTGTGCCTCAACCTGATCGCCCGACTGCTGCCCACAGCTGTGCTCGCTGTCGCGGGCTGGTCCATGGCGACGGACGGGCCCTCGACCCCGCCATCCACGCAGTCCGCTTCGTCCCCTTCCCCTGTGACGTCGGCTGAGGATGCCAACGGGACGGTCTCGCTCTACGGCAAGCCCCCCGCGCCCTGTACAGCGGTCTCCGCCGGGACGCTCAAGGATCTGGTTCCGGGCGCCAAGACCGCCGGTGCCAAGCTCAAGTCCAGTGACCCCGCACGCCGCCAGGGCTGCTCCTGGAATGCGCTCGACGGCTTCGAATTCCGCTGGCTGGATGTGAGGTACGAAATCTCGGCCGCCGCGGACGGGCAGCAGCAAAAGGCGGTGAAGGCGGCCCGCGATGCCTACGCGACGCAGAAGAAGGGCCCGCCCATATCCGGTCTGGGCGACGAAGCCTCCAGTGGCTCAAAGCGCACCGAGGACGACGGGCAGCAGACCACCGAGGTGGTGGTGGTCGTGCGGAAGCTGAACGCGCTGATCACGGTGACCTACAGCGGCAGCGACTTCGAGACCAAGAAGTCCCCGAGCGCCACGGCGCTGCGCGACGGCGCGCTCAAGGCCGCCAAGGATGCCGTCACCGCGCTCGGCACCCCGCAGTCCTGACACATGGCCGGGACTGGGGCCCGCCCTGCAGGGGCCCCAGTCGCGAACGGTCAGTCGGCCATGGGCAGATAGACCCGGTTGCCCGCGGCGGCGAACTCCTTCGACTTCGCGAGCATTCCCGCCTCGATCTCCTCGTCGGTGGCGCCGGCGGCCGCGTCGGAGCCGAACTGCTCGCTGATGCTGCGACTGATCTTCATCGAGCAGAACTTCGGACCGCACATCGAGCAGAAGTGCGCGGTCTTCGCAGGCTCCGCCGGGAGCGTCTCATCGTGGAAGGCGCGGGCGGTGTCCGGGTCGAGGGCCAGGTTGAACTGGTCCTCCCAGCGGAATTCGAAGCGCGCGTCCGACAGCGCGTCGTCCCACTCCTGCGCCCCCGGGTGGCCCTTGGCCAGGTCCGCCGCATGTGCCGCGATCTTGTACGTGATGACGCCCGTCTTCACATCGTCCCGGTCCGGCAGCCCCAGGTGCTCCTTGGGCGTGACGTAGCAGAGCATCGCGGTGCCCCACCAGGCGATCATCGCGGCGCCTATCCCTGAGGTGATGTGGTCGTAGGCGGGGGCGACGTCGGTGGTCAGCGGACCCAGCGTGTAGAAGGGGGCCTCCTCGCAGATCTCCTGCTGGAGTTCGACGTTCTCCTTGATCTTGTGCATCGGGACGTGGCCCGGGCCCTCGATCATCGTCTGCACGTCGTGCGCCTTGGCGATCCGGTTCAGCTCGCCGAGGGTCTTCAGCTCCGCGAACTGCGCCTCGTCGTTGGCGTCCGCGATCGAACCAGGCCGCAGGCCGTCACCGAGCGAGAAGGTGACGTCGTAGGTCCGCAGGATGTCGCAGAGTTCCTCGAAGTTCGTGTAGAGGAAGCTCTCCTTGTGGTGGGCCAGGCACCAGGCCGCCATGATCGAGCCACCGCGCGAGACGATGCCGGTCTTGCGGCGCGCGGTCAGCGGCACGTACCGCAGCAGCACGCCCGCGTGGACGGTCATGTAGTCCACGCCCTGCTCGCACTGCTCGATGACGGTGTCCTTGTAGATCTCCCAGGTCAGCTCCTCGGCCTTGCCGTCGACCTTTTCCAGGGCCTGGTAGAGGGGCACGGTGCCGATCGGGACAGGGGAGTTGCGCAGCACCCACTCGCGGGTGGTGTGGATGTTGCGGCCGGTGGAGAGGTCCATGACGGTGTCGGCGCCCCAGCGGGTCGCCCAGGTCATCTTCTCCACCTCCTCCTCGATGGAGGAAGTCACCGCCGAGTTGCCGATGTTGGCGTTGACCTTCACCAGGAACCGCTTGCCGATGATCATCGGCTCGATCTCCGGGTGGTTGACGTTCGCCGGGAGCACGGCTCTTCCGGCCGCGATCTCCTCCCGGACGACCTCGGGGGAGACGTTCTCGCGCAGCGCGACGAACTCCATCTCCGCGGTGATCTCACCGCGCTTGGCGTACGCGAGCTGGCTGACGGCGGCGCCGTCACGGCCCCGGCGGGGCAGGCGCGGGCGGCCCGGGAAGACCGCGTCGAGGTTCCTCAGCCCCCCGCGCGGCGAGGTGTGCTTGATCCCGTCGTCCTCCGGGCGCATGGGCCGCCCGGCGTACTCCTCGGTGTCTCCGCGCCCGATGATCCAGTTCTCTCGCAGCGGCGCCAGACCGCGGCGGACATCCGTCTCGACGGTGGGGTCGGTGTACGGGCCGGACGTGTCGTACAGCTGGACGTCCTGGCCGTTGGTGAGGTGCACTCGCCTGACCGGGACCCGCAAGTCCGGCCGCGAACCGGTGACATAGTCCTTGTGCCAGCCGATTTCGGACGTGCGTGCATCCTGCATGGTCATGAGACCCACTCCCTACGCCGGCATTACCCGGTAACAGGTTCGGCGGTCGACGCAGCGGTTTTCGTACGCCCTGTAGGTCCCGTACGAAGGTCAGCGCCCTCTCAGCCCGGTGCTCCGAGCTCCCGCGATTGCAAAGTGGTCCCACGGTAACGGGTGGTACCGGGGGGAGAAAAGGGGGTCTCCTCCCACCGACTCCCGGCGCACGACCGGCGCACTCGGCTACGCTGCGGGCCATGGTGGGGCGGCAGGGGCGGGTCACCGGGACCGTGGGGCCGGGGCTGGTCGGCGAGGTCATCATCGAGGTGCGCGGCGGGGCGGAGGCGTTCTTGGCCTACCCGGCGAACGCGGGCGAGCGCATCGAGCGGGGCACGGTCGTGGTGGTCGTCGACCATCTGCCGCCGCGCACGGTGTATGTGGTGCCCGCGTACGGCTGAGATGCGCGCCAACTCGCGGGCGGCAGCCTGAGGCAGACGCGGAGCATCAAGATTTCGGCAAGGAAGCGTCAGCGTCTTCTCCACCGGGGCATACCGGAGGAGACTCCCGATCGGGCTCCCGTGCGGGGGCCGTTCGAAGGGGGGAGCCGATGATCGTCGGTGTAGTGGCGGGGGCGGTTGTTGCCGGACTCGTCGTGCTGATGGTGCTGTTCAAGCTGATGTGGCGGGTGGCGGAGCCGAACGAGGCGCTCGTCATCTCCGGTTCCAAGCACCGCACCGAAGGCTTGGAGGAGGGGATGGGCTTCCGGATCGTCACGGGCCGGGGAACGTTCGTTCTGCCCGGTGTCCAGGCCGTCCGGAAGCTGTCGCTGGACCTCAACGAGGCGGAGCTGAACGTCGAATGCGTCACCCAGCAGGGCATTCCGCTGCGGGTGCACGGCGTGGTCATCTTCAAGGTCGGCGACGACTTCGTGTCGATCGCGAACGCCGCCCGCCGCTTCCTGGACCAGCAGAAGTACATGGGTGAGCGGGTGCACAACGTCTTCGCCGGCCATCTGCGCTCCATCGTGGGCGGGTTGACGGTCGAGGACATGATCCGCGACCGCGAGCGGCTGACCGCGGAGACCCGGGCCGCGTCCGGCTCCGAGATGGAGAAGCTGGGCCTGATCATCGACTCGCTGCAGATCCATGAGATCCAGGACCCGACCGGCTACATCAAGAACCTGGCCGCCCCGCACGCGGCGGCCGTTCAGCGGGACGCGCGGATCGCGCAGGCCGAGGCGGACCGGCTGGCGACCGAGGCCGAGCAGCAGGCCGCGGCACGGATGGCGGAGGCGCGGCGGGACAGCGAGATCCTGCAGGCCGGCTTCCAGGCGGAGCGGGACAAGGCGGCCGCGAAGGCGCTGCAGGCCGGGCCGCTGGCGGAGGCGGCGGCCCGGCAGGAGGTCGTGGTCCAGGAGACCCGGGTGGCGCAGCTGGAGGCGGAGCGGCGCGAGCAGCAGCTGCAGGCGGACGTCCGCAAGCCCGCGGACGCGCGGGCGTACGAGAAGCGGACCCTGGCCGAGGCGGAGCGCGACGCCCGTATCTCGGCGGCGCAGGCGAAGGCGAAGGAGACCGAGCTGGCGGCCAGTGCGGGCGCGGCCGCCACCCGGGCGACGGGTGAGGCCGAGGCCGCGGCGGCGCGGGCGAAGGGCCTGGCGACCGCGGAGGCGGCGAAGGCCAAGGGCCTGGCGGAGGCCGATGCGATCAAGGCTCGGGCGGCGGCGCTGGCCGAGAACCAGGAGGCGGTCGTCGCGCAACAGCTGGCCGAGAACTGGCCGCTGATCGTCGAGGCGGGGGCGCAGGCGTTCGGGAACGTGGACCACATGGTGCTGCTCAACGGCGCGGACGGGGTCGCGGAGATGTTCGCCAAGGCGCTGACCATGGGCGGTACGGGGCTCGGGCTGGCACGGCAGCTTCTCGCCACGATGGGCGGGGAAGCAGGCGGCAGCTCCCCGGGTTCGGAGGCCATAGCCGGCGCCCCGTCGGCGGCCCCCACCGGGCGGGGCCCGGCCACCGAGCGCATCCCCGTATCCGAAGGCTCCGCTGCGCAGGGTGACGGTGGGACGTCGGCCTGAGGCCAGGCCATGCCGTTGCGGCGGACCCGGGTGCTTTTGCGATGATCGGTCGGTGACCCCACCACAGGACATGCCAGCGCACCCTCACGGCCATGGCCAAGCCCAGCCTCCGGGGCTTGGCCATGGCCATGCTCATATGCACGGGCCGCCCCCACCCGTCTCCCGCCACCTCCGCAAGGTCATCGCGGCGATCCTGATCCCGTTCACAGTCGCGGTGATCGTGGGCCTGGTCGTGCTGTGGCCGGGCGGCGTCCCGGGGCACAAGCGGACGGGCGTCGGCTTCGACCGGCAGACCGAGCAGGCCACGGTGGTGCAGATCCAGGAGATCGACTGCGCTCAGGCCAATGTCCAGACGCCGCAGCAGCCGTCCGCCGATGGATCGGGCGGGCAGCCGCCGGGTCAGAGTCAGGGGCAGAAGAGCAAGGGCGTCTGCAAGAAGGCGACCATCGAAGTCACCACAGGCAAGGACAAAGGCCGCAGATTCCCCGAAATCGTCCAGCCGGACGCGCCACGGCAGTTGCGCCAGGGGCAGGGGGTGGTTGTGGCGTACTCGCCCGACGCCCCGCGCGAACTGCAGTACTCGGTCACCGATGTGAACCGGAAGTTCCCGCTGGTACTGCTGGCCGGGATCTTCGCGCTGGCGGTCGTGGTCGTCGGCCGCATGCGCGGGCTGTCCGCCCTGATCGCGCTGGCCATCAGCTTCGCCGTACTGTCGTTCTTCATCCTGCCGGCGATCTTGCAGGGCTCGAATCCGCTGGTGGTGGCGGTGGTCGGCAGCAGCGCCATCATGCTCATCGCGCTGTACATGTGCCACGGCCTCAACGCCCGCACCTCCGTGGCCGTGCTGGGCACGCTCGTGTCGCTGCTGCTGATCGGGGTGCTGGGTTCGGTGTTCATCGGCTGGGGGCAGCTGACCGGCAACACCTCGGACGAGACCGGGCTGATCCATGGCCTCTATCCGGACATCCAGCTGAGCGGTCTGCTGCTGGCCGGCGTCATCATCGGCTCGCTGGGCGTGCTCGACGATGTCACCGTCACCCAGACCTCGGCGGTGTGGGAGCTGAAGCAGGCCAACCCGACGATGACGGCGCGTCAGCTGTACGGGGCGGGCCTGCGGATCGGCCAGGACCATATCGCGTCCGTGGTCAACACCCTCGTCCTCGCCTACGCCGGTGCCGCGCTGCCGCTGCTGCTGCTCTTCTCCGTCGCGCAGAGCAGCGTGGGAACCGTCGCGAACAGCGAGCTCGTCGCGGAGGAGATCACACGGACGCTGGTTGGCAGCATCGGTCTGGTCGCGTCGGTGCCGGTGACCACGGGACTGGCCGCGCTGGTGGTCTCGGCGGACCGGCCGTCGCCGGCCCAGCCCGGGGCCCAGGTGGCGGCCGGGGTGCCGGCGCCGGCACGGCGCAGCGGACACGGCCGCCGGCGGCGCCGCTGACCGTGGACCGGCTACCAGTCGCGGCTGGAGGAGGACGAGGTGAACTTCCGAACGATGTAGATCAGGCCCGCCACCAGGACCGCGAACACCAGCACCTTGAACAGCAGGCCGATGAGGATGCCGACCACGTGTCCGATCAGGCCGCCGAACACCACCAGTGCGAGGACTGGCACCGCGACCCACTTCACCCACCACGGCAGATCCGCGAAGATCTCCTTGATTGCCACGATCGTCCCCTGCTTTCGCTTCGACCGCCGGTCTTTCCGGCTGTCTTCGATGCTAGGCCGGGCCGGGTGGCCTCTTAAGGCCCCGCAGCCCTTGTCCTCCCCTGACCGTCCCCTTACGGGACCGCGGCCCGGGCATGGGTCCCGGGGGGTCAGCTCTCGGGCGGCGAGAAGACCACCAGAACCCTCAGGTCCTCGCTGATGTGGTGGAACTTGTGCGGCACCCCGGCCGGCACATAGACCACGCTGCCGCGGCCCACATGTGTGGTCTCCGTCCCGACCGTGACCGAGGCGCGGCCGCTGACGACGAAGTAGACCTCGTCCTGCCGGTGCGGCTGCTGCGGATCGCTCTGGCCGGCGTCGAGGGCGTAGAGCCCGACCGACATGTTCCGCTCCCGCAGAAACTGCAGGTACGCACCCTGGTTCGCGGCCCGTTCGGCCTCCAGCTCGTCCAGCCGGAAAACCTTCATTCCTTCTCCACCCCTTGCCCCGGCGATCGTGTCTGTCAGGATCAGACCATGAAGACGTTCGCTGTCAAGACGATCGCCAACGCGGCCGCCCTTCTGGTGGCCATCTGGCTGCTCCCGAAGATCACCCTGACCGGCAGCAGCACAGCTCAGAAGGCGATCACGCTCATTCTGGTGGCTCTGCTCTTCGGCCTGGTGAACTTCTTCGTCAAGCCGGTGGTCAAGCTGCTGTCGATACCCCTGTTCATCCTGACCCTCGGCCTGATCACCCTGGTGATCAACGCCCTGATGCTGCTGCTCACCTCCTGGATCGCGGACGCGGTGAACCTCTCCTTCCATGTGGAGGGCTTCTGGACAGCGGTGCTCGGCGGCCTGATCATCTCCCTCGTGTCCTGGGCGATGAACGTCATCCTGCCCGACGTCAAGGACTGATCTGCCGTAGCGGATGATGGGCGCATGAGCCAGGCATCCCGTCCGCCGTACCGTGTGTGCTTCGTCTGCAGCGGCAACATCTGCCGCTCGCCCATGGCGGAGTCCGTCTTCCGTGCCCGCGTGGAGGAGGCCGGACTGGACGGCCTGATCGAGGCGGACAGCGCGGGCACCGGTGACTGGTGGGACGGCTCCGCCGCCGACCACCGCACCGTCGCGGTCCTGACCGCGAACGGCTACCGGGAGCGGCACACCGCCCGGCAGTTCCAGGCCCGGTGGTTCGCCGAGCGCGACCTGATCATCGCCCTCGACGGCGGGCATCTGCGCACCCTGCGCCGCCTGGCGCCCACGCCCGAGCACGCCGCCAAGGTGCGGCTGCTGCTCTCCTACCTGCCCGGCAGCCCCGAGACCGACGACGGGCTGGACGTCCCCGACCCCTACTACGGTGATATGGCCCACTTCGAGCACTGTCTCACCCTCATCGAGCCGGCAGCGGACGCCCTGCTCGCCGCCGTACGCCAGGAGCTCGCCGTCCAGGGACGGGCCGAAGCGGGCCAGGAGGCGGCATGACCGGTGACGGAACCCGGTCCGTCCGCGCGGGGCTGCCCGAGCCGGTCGCGTACGAGCCCACCCTGCCCGGCCCGGTGTTCGCCGCGTACTACCACCTGCCCGGCGAGCCCGTCGGCCCGTACACCTACGGGCGCGACGAGAACCCCACGTGGACCCGGCTCGAGCAGGCCATCGGCGAGCTGGAGTCGCCCGGCGCCGCGGCCGAGACGGTCGTCTTCCCCTCCGGCATGGGCGCCGGCAGCGCTGTGTTGCTGTCGCGGGCGCGCTCCGGCGATGTCGTCGTGCTGCCCGACGACGGCTACCAGGCGCTGCCGCTGATCCGCGAGCGGCTGGAGGCGTACGGCGTCGAGGTGCGCACCGCGCCGACGGCCGGGGACGCCCAGCTCGCGCAGCTGGACGGCGCGTCACTGCTGTGGATCGAGTCGCCGTCCAACCCCGGGCTGGACGTGTGCGACATCCGGCGGCTGGCCGACGCGGCGCATGCGGTAGGCGCGCTTGTCGCCGTCGACAACACCCTTGCCACCCCGCTCGGCCAGCGGCCCCTCGACCTCGGCGCCGACTTCTCGGTCGCCAGCGGCACCAAAGCGCTGACCGGCCACGGCGATGTGCTGCTGGGCTATGTCACCTGCCGCGACCCGGAGCTGGCGGCCGGGGTACGGCGCTGGCGCAAGACCGCGGGCGCCATCCTCGGCCCGATGGAGGCCTGGCTCGCCCACCGCTCGCTCGCGACGCTCCAGCTGCGCGTCGACCGGCAGGCGGCGAACGCGCTCGCGCTGGCGAAGGCGCTCCGGGAACGGCCCGAGGTGACCGGCCTGCGCCACCCCGGGCTGCCCGATGACCCCGCACACGCCGTCGCCGCGGCCCAGATGCGGGGCAACCGGTTCGGGTGCGTGGTGTCGTTCACCCTGCCCGACCGGGAGTACGCGGAGCGCTTTCTGGCCGAGTTGCGGCTGGTGGACGATGCGACCAGCTTCGGCGGCGTACGGTCCACGGCCGAGCGGCGCGGGCGGTGGGGCGGGGACGCCGTACCGGAGGGCTTCATCCGCTTCTCGGTGGGTGTGGAGGACGCGGAAGACCTGGTCGCGGATGTGCTGCGGGCGCTGGACCGGGCGGCGGAAGCATAACCGCGCTGCGCCAGGCAATGGTCCCGGCAACCACGACGTACGGTTGTACGGATAGCGTACGGCGTCAATACCCAAGCATTCCGCGTCAGTTCAGGGGGAATCATGACCGCTCCGCCGCCGCCCGGGGGGCAGTACCCCTACGGCCAGCCCTACCCGCCCCAGCAGCCCGGCGGCCATCCGCAGTCGGGGCAGCCGGAGGGTTACGCCCAGCCCGGCGGCTGCCAGCAGCCTGGTGGCCATCCCCCGCCCGCCGGTCCCGTCGGCAACCCCGCGGGCCAGCAGCCGCCGTACGCCGGCCAAGCAGCGCCGGTCCCCCCGCCGAAGGCTCCCCGCAGCGGCCCGTCCGTCAAGACGATCCTCAAGGGAGTCGGCGCCGCCATCGCCGTGCTGTCCTTCATCGGATTCTGGATCGCCAGCATGGACGACGCCGACACCGCGAAGGTCGGCGACTGCATGGCCAACCACGGCAGCCGGGCCACTCCGGATCTGGAGGTCGTGGACTGCGACAGCGCTGAGGCCAAGTACACCGTGGCCGAAGTGCATTCCAACACCACGGACACCAAGCTCTGCTCCCAGGGCACCATCCCCTACGCGGAGTACCACGAGGGCGGCAGGCGGCGGCATCGGACGACCACCCAGTTTGTGCTCTGCCTGACGGATGTGAAGAAGTAGCCCTTCCTGGGCAGCGCTGCTCATCAGCCCCGGCGCGGGACCCGGCCGGGGCTCACGCATCTCAGGAGACAGCACGGACGGCTCGAGCCTCCCCCCTCGTGGCTCGAGCCGCCCATTCCGGTTCTTCGCGCGAAGAACCGCCGCATCAAGGCTAGTTGAGCCTACGTCAGTGTCCAATCACAGTAGCGACACCGACCTATCGACATATTTATAGTTAGCGCGTAGTCATGAGGTACCGGGCAGAGTCGGACGGAGTCGAGCGAACGTCGAGGGGACGTCGAGCGGAGGAGAGGGCGGCATGGACCTTGCCCTGCTCCGCACGTTCATCGCCGTGCACCGCGCCGGGTCCTTCACCCGGGCCGCCGCCGTGCTCGGACTGTCCCAGCCCGCCGTCACCAGCCAGATCCGCACCCTGGAGCGGCAACTGGGCCGCCCCCTCTTTCTGCGCCGGGCGCGCGGTGTGACCCCCACCACCATCGGTGACGAGCTCGCGCACAAGATCGCCCCGCATCTGGACGCGCTGGTGGAAATCACCGAGGCCGACCTCGACGGAAAGTCCGCCGACCGTACCCTGCACCTGGCCGGCCCGCCCGAGTTCACCGCCTTACGCGCCCTGCCGGCGCTGACCCCGCTGGTGGCCCAGGGTCTGGCCGTACGGGCGTCCTTCGGCAGCTCGGAGGAGACCCTGGAGGGGCTGGCCGCCGGACACCACGACCTCGTCATCACCACGGCCCGACCGCGCGGCGAGCTGCTCACCGCCACACCGTTGTGCGACGAGGAGCACGTCCTGGTCGCGGCCCCGCGCTGGGCGGCCCGGTTCACCGCCGTCGGGGGGAGCCGCGCGGGGAACCAGGTCCGGGCCTTACGGGCGCTGGAGGACGTGCCGGTCGTGGAGGTGCACGAGAGCCTGCCGCTCATCTCCCGTTACTGGGCGGCGGTGTTCGACACCAAACCGGCCGTGTCCGGCGCGGTCATCGCCCCCGACCTGCGGGCGGTACTGGCCTGCACCGCGGCCGGTGCGGGGCTGGCCGTGCTCCCCCGCTATCTGTGCGAGGCGGCGCTCGGCAGCGGGGAGGTCGTCGCCGTCCTTGAACCGCAGGTGCCGCCGCTGCGGACGTACTTCCTGGCCGTACGCGCCGGGACACTGGCGCTGCCACACATCGCGCGGGCGCACGAGTCGCTGCTGCGCGCCGCCGCGAACTGGTGACGGCGGCCCCCCTGTGGTGGAAGGAGTTCCTCCGGCCCGGTTTCGAACGGCGCGGCCTGGGCCACATCTTCTCCATGACCGTGCGACCTGTGGTCAAACGCACCGCCCGCGCCATCCTCCTCGACGGCGATGACATGATCCTGATCAAGCGGACCAAGCCGGGCCAACCGCCGTACTGGATCACCCCGGGCGGCGGAGTCGAGCCGGAGGACGCGACCGTCGTCGACGCCCTGCACCGCGAGGTGGACGAGGAACTGGGGGCGAAGATCAGCGACGTGGTTCCGGTCTTCGTCGACACCGTCGAGCACATCACCGACGCAGGGGTGACCGGGGTGAAGGTGCAGCACTTCTTCGTCTGCCGGCTGGAGTCGATGGACACCTCACGGCGACACGGCCCCGAGGTGGATGAGCCAAGCGGGGAGTATGAGATCGTGCGCATCCCCTTCACCCGCATAGGGATCGCTTCGGTGGAGGTCGTTCCGCTGTCGCTGCGGCACTACCTGGACGGCAACATCGAAGGCGTCCGCGCCCTGCACGCGCCTGACCTCGGCTGACGCGCTCGGCCGCGGACGCCTCGCGCGGCAGCCGAGCGCGACCGGCGGGGACGCGGGTCAGCAGAACCAGCCGCGGAAGTCCTCGTCGGCGTCGTCGCTCGACCGCTGCGCGGCGACCGCAAGCGCCCGCTCCGCCTCGCGCTGCCAGGTGGCGGGCCCCTCCTTCGCCCCCGACGGAGCGTGTTCGCGCGCCGGGCGCTCGTAGCGGGTCCGGTCAGCGGCCTCGGCCGCCGCGCCGAAGAAGTCGCCGCCCTTGCGCTTGTAGTCGTCCGTCCCCCAGGCGCGGCCGTTCCGCCGCTGCTGCGGGACCTTCGCCAGGTGCGGGATGTGCTTGGCGCAGTGGATGTACGCCTCCTCGACCGTGACCTCGACCCACAGCTGGGCACGGCGCCCGGGCACGGGGTCGACCGGCAGGTCCGGATGCGCGCGGCGCATGTCCTCGTCGGTGACGATCCGGGCCTTGCCGTTGACGTGGAGCCCGATCCGGTCCCGGATGAAGTCGATCATCAGGATGCCGACGTGCGGGTTCTCCTCGATGTTGCCGAGGCTGGCGAGCACGCCATTGCCGCGGTACTCGGGGTAGGCCAGCGTCTTGTCGTCGAAGACCTGCAGGAAGCCGGGCGGGCCGGCCCGGAAGGTGTTGTCGCACTCGCCGTGCCGGTCCGCGGTGGCCAGGAAGAACATCTCCTGGCGGGCGGCGAACTCCCGCATCCGCGCGTTCAGCCGGTCCAGCATCTGCTCGTCGTAGAACTTGCTGGCGCGGTCCGTGGTGCTCATGCGCTGCTGCAGCATGTGCTCACCGTCGCTGCCGGGCATGGCGGGCCGGCGGTGTCTCCCGGCCGCACGCTCGTGTTCGACCTCGACCTCGACCTCGTCCACGTTCACGTCCACGTCTACGTACCTCAGTCCCCTGCCGCGACCAGTTCTTCGATGGAGTCGTGCCGTATTCGGTGGGACGGTATGCCGATCCCCACCAAGGTGTCGACGCCGCTGCGGATCATTCCGGGCGGGCCGGACAGATAGGCGTCGAACGTGTGCCACGGGCCGTACTGCCGTACGGCGTCGGGGAGTTCGCCGCGGAGGCCCTTTGTCGGCCCGTCCGAGACGACGGGGCGGACCGAGAGCCAGGAGTGCCTCTGCTGCATCCGCAGCATGGTGTCGATGTCGTACAGGTCATGGTCATTGCGGGCGCCGTAGAAGACCTCGACGGGGCGGGACCGGCCGTGTTCGGCGACATCCTCGACCAGCGCCTTGATCGGCGCGATGCCGGTGCCGCCGCCCAGGCAGAGCAGGCCGTTGTCCGTGGAGTGGTCGACGGTCATCGAACCGCCGGGCGGACCCAGGCGCAGGACGTCGCCGGGGCGGGCGCGGTGGACCAGGGCAGTGGAGACCCAGCCGGCCGGGACCGCCTTGACGTGGAAGGAGAGCAGTCCGTCGGAGCGGGGCGCGGCGGCGAAGGAGTAGTGCCGCCACACGCGCGGCCACCAGGGGGTCTCGAGGGTCGTGTACTGCCCGGCGCGGAAGGGGTAGGGCTGGTCCGGGCGCACGGTGACGATCGCGATGTCGGGCGTGCGCAGCTCGTGGGCGACGACCTCGGCCTGCCACCAGGCGGGCGCGTGGCGCTCGTCCTCGGCGGCCGCATCGATCATGACCTGCGAGATCTTGGTGTACGCGCGGACCCAGGCGGCCTGGGTCTCCGCGTTCCAGCTCTCGGGCGCGTACCGGGCGAGCGCGCTCATCAGGCATTCGCCGACGGCCGGGTAGTGCTCGGGGAGCGTGCCGTACTTGCGGTGGCCGCGGCCGAGGTGGGAGAGGTAATCGCTGAGGATGTCTGCGTCGTCGGCGTGCTTGGCGGAGGTGAGCAGCGCCTTGAAGAGGCGGTCGCGCTGGGTGTCCATGGCCGCGGGGAAGAGGTCCCGCAGTGCCGGGTAATTCACGAAGAGCAGTGCGTAGAAGTACGAGGTCACCTTGTCGGCGATCGGCTCGATCTCGGCCATGGTCCGGCGGATGAGTATCGCGTCCGGCGAGGCGCTTTTGGCCTGGGCGGCGTCCGCGACCGGACCACCGGCAGCGGCGGGCTCACCGGCCGTACGGTTCGGGGGCGAGGGCGGGGCCTGGGACTGGTCGGCCTGGCCGGGTGTGGGGCCCGCGGCCGGAGTGGTGCCCGCGTGGCTGTCTCTGGCCGCGTCGGCTCTGGAGGAGTCGGCTCCGGGAGAGCCGCCGAACCAGTTCATGGCAGAGCCGCCGTCCGCGGCCGGGGCGGTGCTCTGGTCCGCACCAGGGGTGGCGGGACGGCTGGAGTCGCTGAACCAGCCCGCGGCGCCGCCCGACGATCCACCCGGCTGCGGCGCGCCCCCGGGGTGGCCGCCGTGCACCGTGGGCGCGTTCGCGGGCGGGTGCGTGCCGGTGCCGGGTTCTGCGGGGCGCTGGTGCTCCTCCGTGTCGCCGAATGAGGGCGGCACGGGCGCCGTACGGGGTCGCTGGACCATTTCCCCGGCAGCGGCCGGGGACTGAGGAGGCGCCGGCCGGCTGGCACCGGTGCCGACCGGCCGGATTTGGCTCACCTGCCGACTGGGCGCCTGCTCGGTCCGTTCCTGGCCCTCCTCGCCGGACTCTCCCCCGGATTGCTTCCTGCTCGTACTAGGAGCGAACCAGCTCCATTCCCCCCGGTCCCCGCCGGAGCTGGCGTTATCGGCCGACGCCGTGGTCGGAGCGTCCATCCTCTGCCTCGCCTCGAAGTTCTATCGGTCGGTCTTCGTACTTCCGTTGCGGATTGTGCGTGCAATTCATTGCGCTAGGTCAGAATTCTTGCGAGCCACACTAACCCCAGCAGCCACACAAAGTGGACATAATCCCCTCGACGTGACATCGACCGCAGATCATTCGCATGCAGCATGCCACTCCCCGCCACCTTGTGGGACAAACAGCCGGAAGTCCGGGTAACGGAGGCCGCGTTCCCGTTAGGCTGATACGCCCTCACGGCTCCGAGACAACAGCCGTCCGCGGCCGAACCGGACTCGACCATACCCGGCTCGGATGAATCCACAAGACCCGCTCCCAAGCAGATCCGAAAAGCCCCAGGATTCCGTGATCTGGCCCACATTTGAGGAAATTCCCTTGGCAACCCCTCAGTAGTGAATTACCGCCGGTTGCAAACCAGTTCGTATGCATCACGAAGATCGCGTCCGGTGTATGTGTGCGACGCCAAGCCGCTGAGGTGGTGATCGGCATTCACGGCCACCGCCACCGGGACCGCCGCGAACAGCTCCGCGTCCGACATGGAGTCGCCGTACGCCACACAATCGGTGCGGCTCACTCCGAACTGTTCACCGAGCTGGTCCGCGATGGTCACCTTCGCGGCCGCGGAAAAGATGCCCGCCGGGTCGACCGGCTCCCGGAACGGGACCGCCGAGGTGCGCAGGCGCTACCGCGGTTTCGTGCTGCCGGCGAGCATCGCCTTCCTCACCTGGTACTTCGGCTACGTGATCGCCGCCACGGCCGCCCCCGGCCTGGGAAGCGCGAGCCGTACGCCGCGTCCGCGCCCCACTCCAGCAGACGCTCGACAAAGGAGCCCGGGGACAGCGACACCACCGCACAGCGGCCGCCGGCCGCGCGGATGTCCGCCCACACCTCACGCATGCCCGCCGGCCACGGCGCCGCCTCGAAGGCGGCCGCCACATGCGTCTCCGTAAGACCGGACCACAGCTCGCGCGCCCGCTCCGCGAACTGCGGCGGCCCGATCTTCCGCGCCGCGAACGCCCGCTCCAGCTCGGCGATCTCGGAGGTGAGGCCGAGCTGCCGGGAGATCTCAACCGTGGCCGCGGAACCGTGGATCAGCGTGCCGTCCGAGTCGAACAGGTGCAGTTCCACCACCCGGCGGGAGCAGAGGAGCGCCGCCGCTCCTTGAGGCGTGCTTGGCTCTACGCGCGTGCCCGTACTCGTCCCCGCGTATCCGTGGATACTCCCGCCGTCAGACGCGCACACCGCCCGGCGCGGCCACCGTGGAGACATGAAGCAGCTCACGCGCCCCGCCCGCCGGGCCATACTCGTCGTCCACGTCTGTGTCTCGGTCGGCTGGCTGGGCCTGACCATCGCACTGCTGGTCCTCGGCATCGCCGGCCTGGCAACGGGATCCGCTCAGACCGCCGAGGCCGCCTACCGCTCGCTGAAGATATTCAGCGACTGGCTGATCGCCCCCATCAGCCTGCTGGCGCTGCTCAGCGGTGTGGTGCTGTCCCTCGGCACTCCCTGGGGCCTGGCCCGCCATCGCTGGGTCTGGAACAAGTTCTGGATGACCCTGGCCGCCACCGCCGCATCGGTCTTCGTGCTGCGCACCCATATCGGCCACGCTGCCGCGGCCGTTACCTCGGGGCAGCCGGCGGGGCAGGCCGCGGTGGATCTGGTCGTGGCGCCATCGGTCGCCCTGGCCACGTACGTGTTCATCACCGCGATCTCCGTCCTCAAGCCCTGGGGGCTCACCCGGCGCGGACGTCGCGCACGCGACACCGTACGTTCCGCTGCTGTTGGGGAATCCGGTCGACGGACGAAGGTCTCGTCGGCCAGCCTTGCTCCATGACGTCGCCGACGACTGCGCCGATCCGCCGACTCAACCTCACTGATCTTCCGCGCTGTCTGGAGCTGGGCGCCGACCGCGGCTGGCCGCCCGAGGCGCACAAGTGGCAGCTGCTGCTGGCAGCCGGCACCGGCTACGGCATCGACGACCCGGACGGCGACGGCCTGATCGGCTGTTGCGTCCTCACCCGCTACGGCCCGGAGCTGGCGTGCGTGAGCATGCTGCTCGTCGCGGAGCGATATGCCCGCCGGGGCCTTGGCCGCCGGATGATGCGGCACGCGCTGGAGGAGGCGGCCGGCGCGACCGTCTTCCTCGTCGCCACCGCCAGCGGCCGCCCGCTGTACGAGCGGCTGGGCTTCAAGGCGATCAGCGTGTCGACGGAGCGTACGGGCTGCTTCCGGCCCGACCCCGAGGCTGCCGGCTCGACCCGTTCCGCCACGGCCGCGGACCTCCGGGCGATCATCCGTCTCGACGCGGAGGTCTTCGGCTCGGACCGTACCCATGTGATCACCCGGCTGCCCGCGTTCGCCGACCAGATGCGGGTCGCCGAACGCGACGGCCGGCTCGTCGGCTACGCCGGGGCCTGGCCGAATGTGCACAACACCGTGATCGGCCCCGTGGTGGCGGAGGAGACAGCGGTCGCCCGGGCGCTGATCACCGACCTGGCGGCGCAGACCGACGGGGAGATCCGGCTGGACACCGACGCCCGGCACCCGGAGCTGGAGGAGTGGCTGGACGACCACGGGCTGCTTCCGGCGGGTGTCAACTCCCTGATGGTGCACGGCTCCCCGAACCTCCCCGGCGACCACCGCCGCCGCTTCGTCCCCCTGTCGGTCGCCCTGGGCTGAACGACGCCGCCCTCCGCGAAGCGCTCGACGAAGCCGCCAGGACTCCGGAGCCGGCCCCGCTCGTGGCGGCCGCCGCATCGACCGGGCCGGGGGAAGGGCGACGGGTAGTCAGCCGGGTTTCGCGCGCTGCGCGTACTCTCCGGGCCCATGAGCGATCTTCAGATCCGTCCGGCCACCCCGGAGGACATACCCGCCATCGTCGCGATGCTCGCCGACGACCCGCTCGGCGCCGCACGCGAAACCGCCGACGATCTGTCCCCGTACCGTCAGGCCTTCGAACGGCTGGTCAACGACCCCAACCAGCACCTGGTGGTGGCGGTGCGCGACGGCCGTACGGTCGGCACCCTCCAACTCACCCTCATCCCCGGACTCTCACGCCGCGGCTCCACCCGGTCGGTCATCGAGGGCGTACGGGTCCACGCCGACGAGCGCGGCAGCGGCCTGGGCACGCAGCTCATCGAGTGGGCGATCGAGGAGTCGCGGCGGCAGGGCTGCCAACTGGTGCAGCTCACCTCCGACGCCACCCGCACCGACGCCCACCGCTTCTACGAACGGCTCGGCTTCACCGGCTCGCACATCGGCTTCAAACTCCAGCTGTGACGCTGGTGGCGGCCGGTCGGCCCTGCGCCGGGCCCCAGCCCGCGGGACCGGCCCCGCCCGGGACCGGCGCCGTCGCGTCGTACCGCTCGCGCGTGAAGACAAAGGACGCCAGGTCGAGATGGCTGACCGAGCCGTCCTGGGCGCGCATCACGAGCAGTGTCCCGCCCGCGTAGTAGCCGTCCAGCCCGGTCCAGGTCCCGTCCGCTTCCGCGCGGAACCGGGAGCCACGGATCCGGGGTGGGTTCACCGCCGTCCGCTGCTCCGCGGCCGCCCGTCCACACCGCTTGCCCGTCGCGCGTCACCGCGCCCACCAACGACGGCGCGCGGCCCTCGGGCCTGCGCGGTGGCGATCCGGTGCAGCAGCGCTCGGCGCGTGGCCGGCAGCAGCTCGTCGTACGGCTCATGCGGCGCGGTCATGGTGGTCACTTCTACTACTGCCGCGCAGCGGGCCGGCCTTGACGTCGGCGTCAAGGCCGGCCGTCGTGGACGTCGGCGCGGACCAGCCGGAGGGGGCATGCGGATGCGGATCGGGGGAACTGGCCGAACGGGCGGGTACGACCCGGACCTTGCGCTACTACGAGTCACGGGGACTGCTGCCCGCGCGGCGGAGGTGGCCCGCGAGGAGACCGGCCGCCTCAAGGTGGTTCAGCTGGACGTGGACACCAACCCGCGGACGCGGGCGGCGTACGGGGTGATGTCCATGCCGACGCTCATGCCCTTCCGCGCCGGCGAACCGGTGAAGTCCCTGATCGGCGCCCGCCCCGAACGACGCCTGCGAGCAGGAACTCGCCGACGCCCTGCCCCCGGCGGGCGTGACGATCCCCTGACTGTCGCTGCGCGAGGTCGGGGACATGGCGTGGTGACGGATCAGGTCTGAGCCATGTCGACGAACCGGGAGTAGTGCCCCTGGAAGGCGACCGTGATCGTCGCGGTCGGGCCGTTACGGTGCTTCGCGACGATCAGGTCCGCCTCGCCGGCTCGGGGCGACTCCTTCTCATACGCATCCTCGCGATGCAAGAGAATGACCATGTCTGCGTCTTGTTCGATCGAGCCGGATTCACGAAGGTCCGAAACCATCGGCTTCTTGTCCGTCCGCTGCTCAGGACCACGGTTCAGCTGCGAAAGTGCGATGACCGGGACCTCAAGCTCCTTGGCGAGCAGCTTGAGGTTACGGGACATTTCCGAGACCTCCTGCTGCCGGCTCTCGGGGCGCCGGGAACCACCGGACTGCATCAGCTGCAGGTAGTCGATAACGATCAGCTGGAGGTCGTTGCGCTGCTTCAGCCGACGGCACTTGGCGCGGATCTCCATCATCGACAGGTTCGGCGAGTCGTCGATGTAGAGCGGAGCGTTCGAGACGTCCGGCATCCGGCGGGCCAGACGCGTCCAGTCGTCGTCCGTCATGCTGCCGGAACGCATGTGGTGCAGCGCCACCCGCGCCTCGGCCGACAGCAGACGCATCGCGATCTCATTGCGCCCCATCTCAAGCGAGAAGATCACGCTCGGCATGTGATGCTTGATCGAGCAGGCGCGGGCGAAGTCCAGGGCCAAGGTCGACTTGCCCATGGCGGGGCGTGCCGCGATGACGATCATCTGGCCGGGGTGCAGACCGTTCGTCAGCGAGTCCAGGTCCGTGAACCCCGTGGGCACGCCGGACATCTGACCGCTGCGGGAGCCGATCGCCTCGATCTCGTCGAGGGCGCCCTCCATGATCTCGCCGACAGGGAGGTAGTCCTCGCTGGTCCGCTGCTCGGTGACGGCGTAGATCTCCCCCTGGGCCCGGTTGACGATCTCGTCGACGTCACCGTCGGCCGCGTATCCCATCTGGGTGATACGGGTTCCCGCCTCGACGAGCCGGCGCAGCACCGCGCGCTCGTGGACGATCTGCGCGTAGTACTCGGCGTTGGCCGCGGTGGGGACCGACTGGACCAGGGTGTGCAGATAGGCGGCGCCGCCGACGCGGGTGATCTCGCCGCGCTTGGTGAGCTCGGCGGCGACCGTGATGGGGTCGGCCGGCTCGCCCTTGGCGTACAGATCGAGGATCGCCTGGTAGACCGTCTCGTGGGCGGGGCGGTAGAAGTCGTTCCCCTTGAGGACCTCCACCACATCGGCGATGGCGTCCTTGGAAAGGAGCATGCCGCCGAGCACGGACTGCTCGGCGTCGAGGTCCTGCGGCGGTACGCGCTCGAAGCCGACGCCACCGCCGGAGCCCGGGCCAGACCAGTCGTCGCGACCGCGGTCGTGCTGCTCGCCGCGGCCGACCCGGTCGTCGCCGCCGCGCCGGGAACGGGAGGCGGGCAGGCGGCTGCTCGGACCCACGTCCGCCGCCCAGGGGTCGCCCATGTCCATGTCCTGCTGGCTCACCCCGGCCCCTCCTCTCGCCCGCAACGCGGGCCCATCGGGCCCCGGCGCATCCGCTTGACGTGCCTAACTAACGTTCTACGGCACGGCTCTGACACATCAGAGCGCCCGACTCCGCTTATGGCGCCTCGGCTGAGGCCGGGGAGCTGTCCCCGGAAGGCACGACGAGACCGGAACTGGAGGGCAGGCGCCGGACAACGGTAGGCCCGGCGGGGGCATCCGCCAATTTGGTTATCCACAGGCCGTGTGGACGGTGCGCCCCAACCTGTGGAGAAGCTGGCCCAACCTGTGCACAGGGCGGGGGAAAGCGCTGTGGACAAACACACAATCGCCTCGCGATCACTGTCGCGACCTGCGGTTTCGGCATCCACCGGCTGTGCAGAAGAAAAACTTCCCCAGCCGAACCAAGATCGCGACAAACGGCACAGAGGAGAGCGTGCCACCAGGCGGTTGGTAAGGACTGCAATGGGCTTGCATCTCTTACCTGTGGACGATTAGATTGCGTGCATGAGTCAGGCTCCCGTGACCGCCAAGCGCAGCATGCGCCGCCACGACCGCGAGATCCTCGCACTCGCCCTGCCGGCGTTCGGCGCACTGGTCGCGGAGCCCCTCTTCGTCATGGTCGACAGCGCCATCGTCGGCCACCTCGGCACTCCGCAGCTGGCGGGCCTCGGCGTCGCGGCCGCGCTGCTGCTGACGAGTGTCAACGTCTTCGTCTTCCTGGCTTATGCCACTACCGCCGCCGTGGCCCGCCGCGTCGGCGCGGGCGATCCGCAGGCCGCAATCCGCCAGGGCATGGACGGCGTCTGGCTGGCCCTGCTGCTCGGCGCGGCAGTCGCCGCCGTCGCCCTGCCCACCGCGCCCGCGCTCGTCGGTCTCTTCGGCGCCTCCGACACGGCGGCTCCGTACGCGGTGACGTATCTGCGGATCAGCGCGCTCGGCATACCGGCGATGCTGGTCGTGCTCGCCGCCACCGGCGTTCTGCGGGGTCTGCAGGACACCCGCACCCCTCTGTATGTCGCCATCGGCGGCTTCTCCGCCAACGCGCTCCTCAACGCAGGGCTCGTCTACGGCGCCGGGTTCGGCATCGCCGGCTCGGCCTGGGGCACGGTGATCGCCCAGTGCGGCATGGCCACCGTCTATCTGATGGTGGTCGTCCGGGGAGCGCGCCGGCACGGCGCCTCGCTGCGCCCGGACGCGGCCGGCATCCGGGCCTGCGCCCAGGCCGGAGTGCCGCTCCTGGTGCGTACGCTCTCGCTGCGCGCCATCTTGATGATCGCCACCGCGGTGGCGGCCCGGCTCGGCGACGCCAATGTCGCCGCTCACCAGATCATCCTGAGCCTCTGGACGCTCCTCGCCTTGGCGCTGGACGCCATCGCCATCGCCGGACAGGCCATCATCGGGCGCTATCTCGGTGCCGAGAACGTCGCCGAAGCGAAGGCGGCCTGTCGGCGTATGACGCAGTGGGGGATCGCGGCGGGGGTCGTGCTGGGCCTGCTGGTGGTGGTCGGCCGGCCCATGATCCTGCCGCTCTTCAGCAGCGACCCGTCCGTGCATGAGCTGCTGCTGCCGGCGCTGCTGGTGGTTGCGGTCACCCAGCCGGTCGCCGGCGTGGTCTTCGTCCTGGACGGCGTGCTGATGGGCGCGGGCGATGGCCCGTATCTGGCATGGGCGATGCTCGCGACCCTGGCGGTGTTCGCGCCGGTGGCATTCGCCGTCCCCGCTCTGGGCGGCGGGCTCACCGCGCTGTGGTGGGCGATGGGCCTGATGATGGCGCTCCGCCTGCTCACCCTCTGGTGGCGGGCCCGCTCCGGCCGCTGGATCGTCACGGGCGCGATCCGGGCCTGACTCTGCCCAAAAGCACAGCCGCGCCGGCGGCGCCGCCGTACGCAAGCGCCGTCGCCGTCCACGCCGCCTGGTCCAAGGACGGATGGCGCTCCCCACGACCTTCAAGGGGCTGCCACCACGCGGGCGCTCCCGGCAACACCGACGAGCGCAGGCGGAGGCGCCACGCAGCCAGGCGGGGCCGTGTGGGCCGTGTGGAAGCTTCCCGGGCCCACCAGCGCGAAGGGCCGCACCCACGGGGTACGACCCTTCGTCATGCTCTGCCGAGTGCAGCGGATCAGGCAGCGACAACCTCGACGCCGACCTTGGCGGCGACATCGGCGTGCAGACGCACGGACACCTGGTGCGAGCCCAGGGTCTTGATCGGCGCGCCCAGCTCGATACGGCGCTTGTCCACGTCCGGACCACCGGCGGACTTGATCGCCGAGGCGACGTCAGCCGGGGTGACGGAGCCGAACAGGCGGCCGGCCTCGCCGGCACGCGTGCTCAGGCGGACCTTCAGACCCTCGAGCTGGCCCTTGACCTCGTTGGCCTGCTCGATCGAGGCGATCTCGCGGATCTTGCGGGCACGGCGGATCTGCTCGACGTCCTTCTCGCCACCCTTGGTCCAGCGGATCGCGAAACCACGCGGGATCAGGTAGTTCCGGGCATAGCCGTCCTTGACCTCGACGACATCGCCCGCGGCACCGAGGCCGGAGACCTCTTGGGTGAGGATGATCTTCATGACTCGGTCACCCTCCTTAGCGAGCGGTCGACGTGTAGGGCAGCAGCGCCATCTCACGGCTGTTCTTCACGGCCGTGGCGACGTCACGCTGGTGCTGGGTGCAGTTGCCGGTGACCCGGCGGGCGCGGATCTTGCCGCGGTCGGAAATGAACTTCCGCAGCAGGTTCGTGTCCTTGTAGTCGACGTAGGAGATCTTCTCCTTGCAGAACACGCAAACCTTCTTCTTAGGCTTGCGAGCAGGCGGCTTCGCCATTGTCTCTCTCCAGTGTGATCAAGAAGTTTGTGCTGGTCGCCCGGACCAGGCCGCGGAAGCGGCCTAGAAGGGCGGCTCGTCCGAGTAGCCGCCGCCGGAGCCGCCGCCCCAGCCACCGCCGCCCTGCTGGGCGCCGCCGGCCGGTGGTGCGCTGGTGGCCCAGGGGTCGTCGGCGGGAGCGCCGCCCCCGCCCTGCTGGCCGCCGGAGCCACCGCCCCAGCCACCGCCACCCTGGCCACCGCCGCCGTAGCCGCCCTGGCCACCGCGGCCCGTGGTCTTGGTGACCTTGGCCGTGGCGTTGCGCAGGCTGGCGCCGACCTCGTCGACATCCAGCTCGTAGACCGTGCGCTTCACGCCTTCGCGGTCCTCGTACGACCGCTGCTTCAGGCGGCCCTGCACGATCACGCGGGTACCGCGCGTGAGGGACTCGGCGACGTTCTCGGCCGCCTGACGCCACACCGAGCAGGTCAGGAACAGGCTCTCGCCGTCCTTCCACTCGTTGGTCTGGCGGTCGAAGGTGCGGGGAGTGGACGCGACACGGAACTTCGCGACCGCCGCACCGGACGGGGTGAAGCGCAGCTCGGGGTCGTCGACGAGATTGCCGACGACCGTGATGACGGTCTCGCCTGCCATGGGTGAACCTCTCGGCGGGTGTGCTGCTGGCTGCTTGCTACTCGAACCCGATTACCGCTGAACCGTCAGGCTCAGTGGGTGTCGGGGCGAAGGACCTTGGTCCGGAGGACCGACTCGTTCAGGTTCATCTGACGGTCGAGCTCCTTGACGACCCCAGGCTCGGCCTGCAGGTCGATGACCGAGTAGATGCCCTCGGGCTTCTTGTTGATCTCGTAAGCGAGACGACGACGGCCCCAGGTGTCGACCTTCTCGACCTTGCCGTTGCCCTCACGGACGACGGAAAGGAAGTTCTCGATCAGCGGGGAGACAGAACGCTCCTCGAGATCGGGGTCGAGGATGACCATCACCTCGTAGTGACGCATGTGGAACCCACCTCCTCTGGACTCAGCGGCCACGGTCTCTCCGTGGCAGGAGGGTCGAATGCGCTGCAACGTTATCGGCTGCCACTGACAAACGGGCCGCTTCCGGGTCGGGGACCCTCGCGGCCTGGGCAGCCACCGATGCAGACCGTCCACAGTACTCGCACCACGCCTTCCGGTTGAAATCCGGGCGGTGATGGGCCCAATCTGTACACATCGGGTGTGTGCGGCGCTACAGTGCGCCGCTTTCTCGCCAGGAGGTGCCTCATGGCACAGGCAGTCCGACAGCGCCGTGGCCGACAGCATCGCGGCCCCGTCTCCGCCCTCACCTCTGTCCTCAACAGCGACGGCAAGACTCATCCGGTCGAGAACAGCTTTGTCGCGGCGACGATGGTGCTCGGCGTGGTCGCCTTCATCACAGCGCTCGTCTCGCCCGGACTCCACCTGATCAGCTCGTGGACCGGTCTGTTCGGCGTCATCTCCGGCGCATGGGGCCAGATGATCTCGGCCACCACCGGCGAGCGCTTCCTTCTGGTCATCGGGCTTGGCGCAGCCGGCGTCGGGTTCTTCCTCGGCATGGCACACGGCGGGCTCTTCGGCGGCGTACTGGGCTAGCGACGCACCGCGGGGCGCTCCGGTGAAGGGCCCGTCCCCGGGAGGGCACGAGCCTTGGCGCAGTAGGCTTCCCGGCGAGAGCCGGAGCCCCGACCCTGGGGACACACCTGCCGAGGAGCGCCCCGCATGAGCTTGACCCTGAGGACCATCAGCCGTGAGCAGCATCTGGCGTACATCCAGAGCCTGCCCTCGGCGAGCCACATGCAGGTCCCGGCGTGGGCGGATGTCAAGGCGGAATGGCGCTCGGAGAACCTGGGCTGGTTCGACAAGAACGACGAGCTCGTCGGCGTCGGCCTGGTCCTCTACCGGCAGCTGCCCAAGATCAAGCGCTATCTGGCCTATCTGCCCGAGGGCCCTGTGATCAACTGGTTCTCGCCCAACCTCGAGGGCTGGCTCCAGCCGATGCTGGCGCACCTCAAGCAGCAGGGCGCCTTCTCCGTGAAGATGGGCCCGCCGGTCGTCATCCGGCGGTGGGACGCCGCCGCGATCAAGGGGGGCATCCAGAACCCCGACGTGAAGCGGCTGCGCGATGTGGAGGCAACCCATATCGAGCCGCGCGCCTTCGAGGTCGCCGACCGGCTGCGCCGCATGGGCTGGCAGCAGGGCGAGGACGGCGGGGCCGGCTTCGGCGATGTGCAGCCGCGGTACGTGTTCCAGGTGCCGCTGGAGAACCGCTCCCTCGAAGACGTCCACAAGGGCTTCAACCAGCTGTGGCGCCGCAACATCAAGAAGGCGGAGAAGGCGGGCGTCGAAGTCGTCCAGGGCGGCTACGACGACCTCGCCGAGTGGCAGCGGCTGTACGAGATCACCGCCGAGCGGGACCACTTCCGGCCCCGGCCGCTCTCCTACTTCCAGCGCATGTGGCAGGCCCTGAACGCCGAGGACTCCAACCGGATGCGGCTGTACTTCGCCAAGCACGAGGGTGAGGCGGTCGCCGCCGCCACCATGCTGATCGTCGGCGGCCACGTCTGGTACTCCTATGGTGCTTCGGCCAACCACAAGCGCGAGGTCCGGCCGTCGAACGCGATGCAGTGGCGGATGCTGCGCGACGCCTACGCTCTCGGCGCGAGCGTGTACGACCTGCGCGGCATCAGCGACTCGCTCGACGAGAACGACCACCTCTTCGGCCTGATCCAGTTCAAGGTCGGCACCGGTGGACAGGCGGCCGAGTACCTCGGTGAGTGGGACTTCCCGCTGAACAAGCTGCTGCACAAGGCGCTCGACATCTACATGTCGCGACGCTGACGGCCCCGACCGCCCCGAAGACTGCCCCCGAATCTGCTTCATACCTTCAATACACCGCAGACACGAGAGAGGTTCCGGACCGGCTATGGCGCTCACCCTGTACGTCGATACCGCTCGCTGGCGGGCGCATCACAAGTCGGTGATCCAGCAGTTCCCAGGGCTCGTCCCGGTCTGCAAGGGCAACGGCTATGGCTTCGGTCACGAGCGCCTGGCCGAGGAGGTCAGCCAGTTCGGTTCGGACGTCATCGCGGTCGGAACGACGTACGAAGCCGCCCGGATGAAGGACTTCTTCGGCGGCGACCTGCTGGTCCTCACCCCCTTCCGGCGCGGTGAGGAACCGGTGCCGCTGCCCGACCGCGTGATCCGCTCCGTCTCGTCCGTCGAGGGCACGCACGCCCTGGTCGGCGCGCGCGTCGTGATCGAGGTCATGAGCAGCATGAAGCGGCACGGCGTGAGCGAGCGGGAGCTGCCGCTGCTGCACGCCGCCATCGAGGACGTACGGCTGGAGGGCTTCGCCCTGCACCTGCCGCTGGACCGTACGGACGGCTCCGACGCGGTCGAGGAGGTCATCGCCTGGATGGACCGCCTGCGTGCCGCCCGGCTGCCGCTGCACACCATGTTCGTCAGCCACCTCAGTGCCGATGAGCTCGCCCGCCTGCAGCAGCAGTTCCCGCAGACCCGATTCCGGGCCCGGATCGGCACCCGGCTGTGGCTCGGCGACCATGACGCGACCGAGTACCGCGGCTCGGTCCTGGATGTCACCCGGGTCGCGAAGGGCGACCGCTTCGGCTACCGGCAGCAGAAGGCGGCCTCCGACGGCTATCTGGTGGTCGTCGCCGGCGGTACGTCCCACGGCGTGGGCCTGGAGGCGCCAAAGGCCCTGCACGGTGTGATGCCCCGCGCCAAGGGCGTGGCCCGCGCCGGTCTGGCGACGGTCAACCGCAACCTTTCGCCCTTCGTCTGGGCCGGTAAGCAGCGCTGGTTCGCCGAGCCTCCGCACATGCAGGTCTCGATCCTGTTCGTGCCGAGCGACGCGCCGGAGCCCAAGGTGGGCGACGAGCTGGTGGCCCACCTGCGGCACACGACAACGCAGTACGACCGCCTGGTCGACCGCTGAGCGGCGTCATCTGGCCTCGTCGAGGAGGTCGGTCAACGAGCCGGGCCCGAAGCCGCAACTTCTCCTTGCGACTTCGGGCCCTTTCCTGTCCTCGTACGACGTGCGTGTCGCTACCGAAGAACCTGAAATTTCGCTCCCGCGCTCCACGCCTCCAGAAGAGCACGGTGGACCGCAGTGGCCCCGTGCTGCGCCGCGATGCCGCGCGCCTCCCGGGTGAACGTGCACGTTGCTACGAACAGGGCGACCTCAGCCTCGTGCTGCGCCTTTGCCGCGCCAAGGAACTTCTGCATCCCTCCACTCCACACTGAGCGATGCGGCGCATAGTTCTTGCACTGCACGACGAGTCGACGGCCGTCCTCGGTGAAGCCGCTGATGTCTGCACCTCGATCACCCATTTCCCGGCCAGAACACGGCATGCGGGTCCGCTGTCACTCGCGCACCATGCCCCACTGCACGCGCGGTCCCTCGAAGTGGGCCGCGTGCCGCGCATGCTGGTGCTGACCGAGGACGAACGCATCAGGCGTCCCGTCCAGCACGCCGCCCGACGGGTCGTCCGCGCCGTCGCGCCGGACCACGTCCCGCTCCGGTAGCAGTACGTCCCGTATCACCACGGCGCACAGGTACAGCGTCCCGAGCAAGTGCAGCAGGATCGCCAGCTGGTAGCCCTCGGGAGGCAGCCCCTGGTGCTTGTCGCCGCCGGAGGTGTAGGCGAGGTACATCCAGATGCCGATGAAGTACATGACCTCGGCGGCCTGCCAGATGAGGAAGTCCCGCCACCGCGGGCGCGCGAGCGCGGCCAGCGGGATCAGCCACAGCACGTACTGCGGCGAGTAGACCTTGTTGACGAGGATGAAGACGGCGACGACCAGGAAGGCCAGCTGCGCGAAGCGCGGGCGACGCGGCGCGTACAGCGCGAGGAGACCGATACCGGCGCACAGCAGCAGCGTGAGCGCCGTCGCCCACGTGTTCGCGCCGTCCATGGCGTTGCCGGTCCGCTGGGAGATGATCAGCCAGAAGGAACCGAAGTCGACCGGTCGCTCCTGGCTGAAGGCGTAGAACTTCTTCCACCCCTCCGGCGCGAGCGCCATCACCGGGATGTTCACCACAAGCCAGGACGTGATGGCCCCGCCGGCCACCGCGCCGAAATCACGCAGCCGCCCGGCGCGCAGGCACAGCACCAGCAGTGGCCCGAGCAGCAGCACCGGATAGAGCTTCGCGGCAGTCGCCAAGCCGATCAGCACACCGGCGGCGACCGGGCGGCTGCGCGACCACATCAGCATCGCGGCCGCGGTGAGCGCCACCGCCAGCAGATCCCAGTTGATCGTGGCGGTAAGCGCGAAGGCGGGCGCCAGCGCGACGAACAGCGCGTCCCAGGGGCGGCGCCGGTTCGTGCGGGCGACGCAGACGGCGATGACCGCGGTGCAGATCATCAGCATGCCGGCGTTGACCAGCCAGTAGATCTGCTCGCGCTCCTGGAGGCTGCCGCCGTGCGGGGTGAACCAGGAGGCGACTTCCATGAACAGCCCGGTGAGCACCGGATACTCCAGGTACTCCATGTCCCCGGGGAGCCGGTCGAAGTACGGCACGAGGTCGGCGGCGAAGCCGCGGGCGCTGTACAGGTGCGGGATGTCGGAGTAGCACGCGTGCGCGTACTGGCTGGTCGCCCCGTAGAACCAGGCGCCGTTGTAGCACGGCAGCTTCTGGACCATGCCCAGCGCGAACATCCCGAGAGCGATGAGCACGACGATCCGCACTGGCGTCCACCAGCTGCCGCCCAGCAGCGCCCGGCGGCCGATGGGCCCGCCGATCACCTCACTGCCCGCCGCGGCCACCTCGTCCTGCAGCGTGGGCCGTACGGGCCTCTGCGCGACGGAGCCGCTGGTGTCGGAGTCTCGCACGCTCGTCATGGCCCACATCCTGCCGTACGAGGCGGTACGGCGAAGCCCCCGCCCGGAAGGACCGGGCGGGGGCTTCGCTGGGTGCAGGTGCGGGTGACGCTTACGAGGTCACGGGCTCTGCCTGCTGGTCGGGCCTCCGAAGAGTCCGCCGTTGCTGCCGTTACCACCGCCGCCGTTACTGCCGGGCGGCGACGGTGAGCTGGTGGTACCGCCGTCGGTGGTGCCTCCGTCGGTACCGCTGGTGGTGCCGCCGGCGTCCTTGCACTTCGGGTCGAAGATGCCACAGGTCGGGCCAGTCGACGGAGACGCATCAGGCGACTCGGACGGAATCTCCGACGGGCTCGCCGAGGGGTTCTCCGACGGAGTGTCGGACGGCGTCGGGGTGGGTGTGGGGCTGGCCGCGCCGCCGCCGTAGACGACCTCGCCGAGCGGTTCCGGCGCGGGGAAGGGCACCGGCGGAGTTCCCTTGAGCGCCTCGCCCATGTAGTCGTGCCAGATCTGGGCTGGGAACGACGCACCGTGGATCTTCTTCTGGCCACCGGTGCCGAACATGTCGAGGAACTTGCGGTCCTTCGCCTTGGCGTCGTCGTTCATGCGCCACATGCCGATGGACGTCGACAACTGCGGGGTGTAGCCCATGAACCACGCCGACTTGTTGCCGTCCGTGGTACCGGTCTTGCCCGCGACCTGACGGCCGGGAAGCTGAGCCGAGGTACCGGTGCCCTTCTCGACCACGTTCTTCAGCACATCGGTGACGTTGTCGGCGACGGCTTGGTCGAAGGCCTCCGTCGTCTTCTTCTCATGCTTGTAGACGGAGACACCATCCTTCTTGACCTCTGTGACGGAGTACGGATCGTGCTGCTGACCGCGCGCGGCGAAGGTGGCGTACGCGCCGGCCATGCGGATCGCGCTGGGCGAAGAGGTACCGATCGAGAAGGACGGGGTGTCGGCGGACCTGGCCAGACTGCTCTCCCGGAGGCCGGCGCGGACCGCCGCCTCCTTCACCTTGGCCGTGCCGATGTCCATACCGAGCTGGACGTACGGGGAGTTGGCCGACACGCGCATCGCCTCGCGGAGGCTGATGTCGCCGTAGGACTCACCGCCGTCGTTGGTCTGCAGCCACTCCTTGCCCTCCTCGTTCTGCCAGACGGAGCCGTCGTAGTTCTTGATCTTCAGCTTGTTCTTGCCGCTGTAGAGGCTCTTCGGGGAGACCTTCTTCCGGTCGGTGTCGGCCTGGTCTGGCGGCAGGTCGGAGTTGCGCACACCCCACTGCATCCCGGCGGCCAGCACAAACGGCTTGAAGGTCGAACCGACCTGGGCGCCGGTTTCATCGGCGTTGTTGGTGAAGTGCTTCGACCAGTCGGAGCCGCCGTAGATCGCGACGATCGAGCCGTCCTTGGGGCTCACCGAAGCCCCGCCGAACTGCACGTACTTGTCGAGTTCGCGCTGCTTCGGCTTGATGTTGGCTTTCTCGATCTTGCTGACGGCAGCCTTGAGCTCATTCACCTTCTTCTTGTCGAAGGTGGTGTGGATCTCATAGCCACCCTTCGCCAGTTGTTCAGCGGTGATGCCCTGCTTGTTGTTGTTGATGAAGTAGCTCTTGGCGAGGTCCACCAGGTAGCCGGTCTGCCCGCTCAGCTCAGCGCTCTTCTTGGGCTTGATCGGCATGGGGTACGTGGTCCACTTGGCCCGCTCGGCCGCGGTCATGTTCTTGTCGATGACCTCGCGGTCGAGGATCCACTTCCAGCGCTCAGCGGAGCGCTTCTTGTTCGCCTCCGGCGTTGCGGCGGGGTCGATGTCGGTCGCGCCCGCGGGGTCGTAGTACGTCGAGCCCTTGAGCAGAGAGGCGAGGAAGGCGCACTCGCTCGGATTCAGCTTTTCGGCGTCCTTGCCGTAGTAGGCCTGCGCCGCTGCCTGGATGCCGTACGCGCCACGGCCGTAGTACGACGTGTTGAGGTAGCCCTCCATGATCTGGCGCTTGTCGAACTGAGCTCCGACCTTGATCGAGATGAAGAGCTCCCTGACCTTACGGGTGACCGTCTGATCCTGCTCGAGGAAGTAGTTCTTCACGTACTGCTGAGTGATCGTGGAGCCACCCTGGGTCTGGCCGCCCGTCGCCATGTTGAACACCGCACGCGCAATGCCCATGGGGTCGATGCCGGAGTCGTGCCAGAAGGTCTTGTTCTCCGCGGAGACAACCGCCTCCTGCATCGCCCTGGGGATCTTCTCAATGCCCAGATTCTGGCGATTGACCTCGCCACCGGTCGCGACCATGCGCGAGCCGTCCGCCCAGTAGTAGACGTTGTTCTGGGCCGTGGCCGCCGCGTTCGGGTCGCTCGGCACGTCCACCAAGGCATACGCGGCACCGGCTCCGAGCACGATCATGCCGAAGAAACCAATGACGCCCCCGGCGATCTGCTTCACCGACGGCACCCAGCGCCCCATGCCGTACCGGTCGGAGCGCGGATAGTCGATCAGCCGCTTCTTGTCCGGGTAGCCACCGCGCGCCGCCCGTCGGCCGCCGCCCGCGGCGGCCGCCGCCGCGGGACCCGCGGCTCTCCGCCGGCCACCACCGCCTCGCTGCGCCGCACGCCGCGCCTCCGCGCGGCCTCCGTACGGGCGCTCCTCGCTCACCGGGCCGGGGGGGTACTCGGCGGCGCCGCGCGGGGCGGCGCGGCGACCTGGCGGCTGCTGCGCTGCGCGCCGGGCCGCAGCGCGGCCACCGCCCTGTGGATGCGGTGGTTTGCGACGGTGCTCGCTCATGGAACAGCTACTCCTCGGGCAGGCGCTATCGCCTGAAAGCGACAGTTGACTTCAGGTCCCCCCGAAGTGCGGGCCAGCCCTTCCCAGTGGCGGGCCGCACTGCACCCTGGACGAGGACGCCACACGGTGCGTCGTGGTTCCCGGTGGTCTGCATGGCGGACAGACTACGCACGCCCAAAAACCGCTAAACCATCGCTTTGCTGTCGAATCAGTCAAGTTGATTACGACGAATCGGTGATGTGACACCGGTCACCGTGGCCCCTCTTGTCGCAACCGGAGGGCCGTTCTATCGTCTGGATGTATCGCGCCGATACATCAGCACGACATAAAGGCACCGGGCGGACAGAGGGAGGCGAAGGCAGGATGAGCAGGCGTTCCGGCATCCTCGAGTTCGCCGTCCTCGGCCTGCTGCGCGAGTCCCCCATGCACGGCTACGAGTTGCGGAAGCGGCTCAACACCTCACTCGGGGTCTTCCGAGCCTTCAGCTACGGCAGCCTCTATCCATGCTTGAAAACCCTGGTCGCCAACGGCTGGCTGATCGAGGAGCCGGGGAGCCCCCCGGAGGCTCCCTCCCCGTCCGGCCGGGGATACCCACAGGCCGCATCGCTCGCCGGGCGCAGGGCGAAGATCGTCTACCGGCTGACGGCAGAGGGCAAGGAGCACTTCGAGGAGCTGCTCGCCAACTCCGGCCCCGACGCATGGGAGGACGAGCACTTCGGCGTCCGCTTCGCCTTCTTCGGGCAGACGTCGCGGGATGTACGGATGCGGGTACTGGAGGGGCGCCGCAGCCGGCTGGAGGAGCGCCTTGAGAGGATGCGCGTCTCCTTGGCACGCACGCGCGAACGGCTGGATGACTACACCCTCGAGCTCCAGCGCCACGGATTGGAGTCGGTGGAGCGCGAGGTCCGCTGGCTGAACGAGCTGATCGAGAGCGAGCGGGCGGGGCGTGATCAGCTCCGGTCCGCTTCTGGGATCGATGGGTCCGCTGCGTCCCCGACCCCCGGGCGATCCGCCGGGGACAGCGCCTCGCGAGAATCACAGGAGTCACAGACCACGGGCGGCCTGCCCCGGGACCGGGGTAGTTCCCGGCCGGATCCGTCCGACGACACCGCCAACTGAGGCCCTGCATCCCGCAGGGCTTCGTCGAGTACACACAGGGAGCAACCGGAATGGGTTCGGTTCGCGTAGCCATCGTCGGCGTAGGCAACTGCGCCGCCTCGCTGGTGCAGGGCGTCGAGTACTACAAGGACGCCGACCCGGACAGCCGCGTGCCGGGACTGATGCACGTGCAGTTCGGCGATTACCACGTGGGTGACGTCGAGTTCGTGGCTGCTTTCGATGTGGACGCGAAGAAGGTCGGTCTCGACCTCGCGGACGCCATCGGTGCCAGCGAGAACAACACGATCAAGATCTGCGACGTGCCGTCGACCGGGGTCCTGGTGCAGCGCGGCCACACCCTCGACGGCCTCGGCAAGTACTACCGCCAGACCATCGAGGAATCCGCCGAGGACCCGGTCGACGTCGTCCAGGTACTCAAGGACAAGAAGGTCGATGTCCTGGTCTGTTATCTGCCGGTCGGCTCCGAGGAGGCGGCGAAGTACTACGCGCAGTGCGCCATCGACGCCAAGGTCGCCTTCGTCAACGCCCTGCCGGTCTTCATCGCGGGCACCAAGGAGTGGGCAGACAAGTTCACCGAGGCGGGTGTCCCCATCGTCGGTGACGACATCAAGTCGCAGGTCGGCGCCACCATCACGCACCGTGTGCTGGCCAAGCTGTTCGAGGACCGGGGCGTCATCCTGGACCGCACGATGCAGCTGAACGTCGGCGGCAACATGGACTTCAAGAACATGCTCGAGCGCGAGCGCCTGGAGTCCAAGAAGATCTCCAAGACCCAGGCCGTCACCTCGCAGATCCCGGACCGCGAGCTGGGCGAGGAGAACGTCCACATCGGCCCCTCGGACTACGTGGCCTGGCTGGACGACCGTAAGTGGGCCTATGTACGCCTGGAGGGCCGCGCGTTCGGCGACGTCCCGCTGAACCTGGAGTACAAGCTCGAGGTGTGGGACTCCCCGAACTCCGCGGGTGTCATCATCGACGCGCTGCGCGCCGCGAAGATCGCCAAGGACCGCGGCATCGGCGGCCCGATCCTCTCGGCCTCCTCATACTTCATGAAGTCGCCGCCGGTGCAGTACTTCGACGACGAGGCGCGCGAGAACGTCGAGAAGTTCATCAGGGGTGAGGTCGAGCGCTGACTCGACACGACGCGGCGCGGCCGGTCCACGGACCAGCCGCCGGCTCGGCTCCTTGGTCGCAGGCCTCTGGGCAATCCGCCCAGAGGCCTGCGCGCTGTGTGAGGCTGTCGTCCATGGCTGTTGTGCGTGATCTGCGCGTGCTGCTGCGGCTGCGTGACTTCCGCCGCCTGCTGGCCGTCCGTCTGCTCTCCCAGTCGGCGGACGGTATCTACCAGGTCGCGCTCGCCACCTATGTCGTCTTCTCCCCCGAGAAGCAGACCTCCCCTGCCGCCATTGCCTACGCCATGGCGGTCCTGCTGCTGCCGTACTCCGTGATCGGACCGTTCGCGGGCGTCCTCCTCGACCGCTGGCGGCGCCGCCAGGTCCTGCTGTACGGCAATCTCCTCCGGGCCGCCCTCGCCTCCGTAACCGCACTGCTGATCATGGCGGGGGTGCCCGACTGGCTGTTCTACGTCTCGGCGCTCTCGGTGACAGCCATCAACCGGTTCATCCTCGCCGGGCTCTCCGCCGCTCTGCCGCGCGTGGTCGACGACGAGCAGCGGCTGGTCATGGCCAACTCGCTGTCCCCGACCGCCGGAACCCTCGCCGCCTCCGCAGGCGGCGGTCTGGCCTTCGCCGTACGCCTGGCGGGCTCGGACTCGGATGCGGTCACCGTCCTGCTCGGCGCCGGGGTGTATCTGTGCGCTGCCCTGGTCTCGCTGCGGATGGGGCGGGACCTGCTCGGCCCGGATCCGGAACTCATTCAGCCCGCGCTGGGAGCGGCCCTCGTCAGTACGGCGCGCGGACTGGCCGCCGGCCTACGCCATCTCGCCGAACGGCGCCCGGCCGCGTTCGTCCTGATCGGCATGACGCTTATGCGCTTCTGCTACGGGGCGCTGACCGTGATGGTGCTGATGCTCTGCCGCTACGCCTGGTTCGACAGCCAGGTCGGCGGGCTCGCGCTGCTCGGCGTCGCCCTCGGCTTCTCGGCCGCCGGCTTCTTCGCCGCAGCGGTCCTGACCCCCTGGGCCGTGGGGCGTCTGGGCCCGTTCGGCTGGATCATCACCTGCGCGGCTTCCGCGGCCGTCCTCGAGCCCGGTCTCGGCCTGCCCTTCCAGCCGACGCCGATGCTGATCGCCGCCTTCGTTCTGGGCCTCACCACCCAGGCAGCCAAGATCACGACGGACACCGTGGTCCAGGCGTCCGTGGACGACATGTTCCGCGGGCGCGTCTTCTCCCTCTACGACATGCTGTTCAACGTCGCCTTTGTGAGCGCCGCTGGGGTGGCAGCCCTGATGCTTCCACCGGACGGACGGTCGCCCGTCCTGGTCGTCACGGTGAGCCTGCTCTATGCAATGGTCGCTGTGATCATGAGTAGGTTCCGGTGCCGGCCGGCGTGCCGCGATGTTTCACGTGAAACAGGACAGGGCCGGTCCGACACCCCGACATGACGGACGGGCTCGATGTTTCACGTGAAACATCGAGCCCGTCCACGCGGGGTCACTTCTGTTCCTGTGCCGCCCACCACTCCTTGAGCGCGGCCACGGCCGCGTCATGCTCCATCGGACCGTGCTCCAGGCGCAGCTCCAGGAGGTGCTTGTACGCCTTGCCGACCACAGGCCCCGGCGGCACACCGAGGATCTCCATGATCTGGTTACCGTCCAGGTCGGGCCGGATCGAGTCCAGCTCCTCCTGCTCCTTCAGCTGGGCGATTCGCTCCTCGAGCCCGTCATACGCCCGCCCGAGCGCCTGGGCCTTCCGCTTGTTCCGCGTGGTGCAGTCGGAGCGGGTCAGCTTGTGCAGCCGGTCCAGCAGATGCCCCGCGTCCCGTACGTACCGGCGCACCGCCGAGTCGGTCCACTCACCGGTCCCGTAGCCGTGGAACCGCAGATGCAGTTCCACCAGCCGCGCGACGTCCTTCACCAGGTCGTTGGAGTACTTCAGCTTCGTCATGCGCGACTTGGTCATCTTCGCTCCGACGACCTCATGGTGGTGGAACGAGACCCGGCCGTCCTTCTCGAAGCGCCGCGTCTTGGGCTTGCCGATGTCATGCAGCAGGGCAGCCAGCCGCAGAACGAGATCCGGCCCCTGGTCCTCCAGGTCGATGGCCTGGTCCAGCACCGTCAGCGAGTGCTCGTAGACGTCCTTGTGCCGGTGGTGCTCGTCACGCTCCAGCCGCAGCGCCGGAAGCTCCGGCAGCACGTGGTCCGCAAGGCCCGTGTCGACCAGCAAATGCAGTCCCTTGCGAGGGTTCGGCGCAAGGATCAGCTTGTTGAGCTCATCACGCACCCGCTCCGCGGAGACGATCTCGATGCGGCTTGCCATCGCCTTCATGGCGCTGACGACCTCCGGCGCAACGTCGAAGTCGAGCTGCGCGGCGAAGCGCGCGGCGCGCATCATCCGCAGGGGGTCATCGGAAAAGGAGTCTTCGGGGGCGCCAGGCGTACGCAGCACCCGGGCCGCGAGATCCTGCAGACCGCCGTGCGGATCGATGAACTCCTTCTCCGGAAGAGCCACCGCCATCGCATTGACGGTGAAATCACGGCGAACAAGGTCATCCTGGATCGAATCACCGTAGGAGACCTCCGGCTTCCGGGAAGACCGGTCGTACGCCTCCGACCGGTAGGTCGTCACCTCAATCTGGAAGTCGCCCTTGCGGCAGCCGACCGTGCCGAAAACGATGCCGACCTCCCACACGGTGTCCGCCCACGGCCGCACGATATGCAGTACGTCCTCGGGACGGGCGTCCGTCGTGAAGTCCAGGTCATTGCCGAGTCGCCCGAGCAACGCATCCCGCACCGAGCCGCCGACCAGGGCGAGGGAGTAGCCCGCCCTCTGGAAACGACGGGCGAGATCATCGGCGACAGGAGAGACGCGCAGCAGCTCGCTCACGGCTTGGCGCTGCGCCTGGCTCAGCGCATTCGTCGGCTGCTGTGTGAGGCTGTGATGGTTGGCATTCGGCACAACAGAACAGGGTACGTGCCCCGGACGACGGAAGCGTCCTCGTCTCACACCAGCTCCGGCAGTCCCGTGCCGATCATGTGGAGCAGTCCCCACCACTTCGTCACAGCGGGCCTCGTTACCATTCGGGGACGCACATCCGACGACCACCACTGACGACGACGATGAGGACGGGCGAGCGCGTGGCCGAGGCGGCACACTTCCAGGGGACGCGATCCGCTCCTGCCCGCCGGTGGCTGCGGCGGACCGTCGCCGTACTGGCAGGGGCGCCACTTCTTGCGGGGTTGCTGCAGGCGCCCGCAGCCTTCCCGGCGCAGGCCGCGAGCAAGGCCACCGGGTCACAGACCGCCGACGTTTCCATCGACTCGATGATGCCGACCGCCCCGACGGAGAGCGACACCGTCACCATCAGCGGTGTCGTCACCAACAACGGCGACTCCACGATCACCGACGCCCACGTCGGCCTGCGCCTCGGCCCGGCTCTCAGCAGCCGCAGCGCGATCGACAGCGCCGCCGGGCGCACGGGCTTTTCCTACGCTGCCGACGGACGCGAGGTCGGAGGCAAGCACACCGTCGAGATCGACCGGCTGCCGTCCGGCATGTCCCGCGACTTCACCCTCAGCGTGCCCGTGAAGGACCTGCATCTCGGCAAGGAGGGCGTCTACCAGCTCGGCGTCTCCCTCACCGGACAGTCGCAAAGCCAGCGGTTTCAGCAGGTGCTGGGCATCGAGCGGACTTTCCTGCCCTGGCAGCCGTCGACTCTCGGCAAGAAGACGCAGCTCACCTTCGTGTGGCCGCTGATCTCCACCACCCACCTGACCGCGGAGACGGACTCCGACCCTCAGCGGACACCGGTGTTCCGGGATGACTCGCTCGCCGACGAGCTGGCCCCCGGCGGCCGCCTGCAGCAGCTCGTCGCGCTGGGAAAGGACCTCCCGGTGACCTGGGTGGTCGACCCGGACCTCCTCGCCACCGTCGAAGCGATGACCAAGGACTACAAGGTCGAGCGCAGCGACGGCAGCACCAGGCCGGGCAAGCAGCAGGACGCCGCCAAGCGGTGGCTCAATGATCTCCAGCAAGCCGTGGACGGCCGTGAGGTCGTGGCCCTGCCGTTCGCCGACCCAGACCTCGCCTCCCTCGCCCACCGTGGCAAGGACGTCTCAGGAGCGCTGGGACACCTCAAGCCGGCCACCGACCTGTCGTCGGGGACCGTTGAGACAATTCTCGGCACAAAGCCCCGCACAGACTTCGCCTGGCCCGTCGAAGGCGCCGTCGACTCATCCGTGGTCGATGTCGCTACGTCCGCCGGCGCACACAACGTCATCAGCCGCAGCGACAGCCTTCGCGAGACCAGCCACCTGCCCTACACCCCCACGGCGGCCCGCCCGATCGGTGGCGGCAACACGGCCGTGGTCGCCGATGCGCGACTGTCGGCCGCTTTCCGGGGCGACATGCTCCATGCGGAGAACTCGGCACTCGCCGTGCAGCAGTTCCTCGCTCAGACCCTCATGATCACCAAGCAGGCGCCGGACAAGCAGCGGAGCATCGTGGTTACTCCGCAGCGCATGCCCTCGGCCAGCCAGGCACAGGCCATGGCGGCGGCGCTGCGGGGACTGGCGGACGACCGTTGGACGGAGTCGCTGGACCTGGGAGAAGCGGCCAAGGCGAAACCGGACCCGGCCGCGACGACCCAGCTGCCGGGCCCCGGTTCCTATCCGCAAGCGCTGCGCAAGCGCGAACTGCCGACGAGCGCCTTCCGTGACGTCCAGCGGGCGCAGAGCTCGCTGGAGCGCTTCCAGGTGATCCTGTCCCAGCCGGAACGGGTAGTGACCCCGTTCGGCAGCGCGATCATGCGCGAGACGTCCACCTCCTGGCGCGGCAACGCCGCTGGAGCGACCTCCTTCCGCACTTCCGTGCACAGCCGCCTCGCCGGCCTCACCAAGGAAGTGCAGCTCGTCCAGAAGTCGACGCAGATGCTCTCCGGGCGGAGCGCGACGATCCCGGTGACCGTGCAGAACAACCTGCTCCAGGGCATCGAGGGGCTGAAGCTGGTCCTCACATCCAGCCAGCCCAACCGCCTCGCCATCGACAATGAGCAGCCCGTCAAGGTCGACGGCGGGCACAGCCAGTCGGTGAAGTTCAACACCACGGCCAACGCGAACGGCACCGTGCAGGTGAAGGCACAGCTGTTCACCGAGGACGGCACGCCCTACGGAGCCCCCATGACGTTCCCCGTGAACGTCACGGAGATCACCTCCACGGTGATGCTCGTCATCGCCGGCGGCGTGCTGCTGCTCGTTCTCGCCGGGATCCGCATGTACACGCAGCGCAAGCGGGCCGCTGCCCGGGAGGCCGCCGAGGAAGCCGCGACCACCGAATCCCCGGAGCCGGGTGCCGAACAGCCCGATTCGGTGGATCCGGACGCGGCTGAGAAGCGTCCCGAGCAGCAGGGTGACATGACCACGGACACCGGACCCGAAAGCGGCGAGGCGTCCGGCGCGGGTGAGAAGGTGGACCGTTGAGCGATGTCAGGGCCTGCTGGTCGGGGACGATGAGGTGGAGTGGCGATGAACGCGCCATACGACGGTGACCGCGGCCGCGGCCCGGGCGGTGACCCGGCTGGCCACGCGCCAGCGGCGTCCTGGACGCACGACCCGTACGTCCAGGACGCCTACGCGGGCGACCCGTACCGCAGCCAGGATCCCGCCGCGCACGACCCGGTGACCGAGGCGCTCTACAACAGCGCCGCTCACCCGTCGCAGCCCGAGCCCGACGGCCCGTCCCACCACCTGCCGTACGGAAACGCCACCGAACCCGTGCGGTACGGCGGTGTGGACCAGCTGGTGGGTGATGGGCCCGAGGAGCGTCCCGAGCAGCGGGATGCCTTCGCGCACCTCTTCCAGGACCAGCAGCAGTCGGCCAATCGGCAGTCGTACGAGCAGCAGCCCCCGCCACGGGTCACCCCGCCGCACGCGGCGGCGGCGCCCACATCCGCCCCGGAACCAGCCGCAGCGCCCGCACCGATGCGGTCCGGCGGCCGGGTCTCCGGCCTGCTGAAGTCCAGCGCGGTCATGGCCGCGGGCACCCTGGTGTCCCGGCTCACCGGATTCCTGCGCACACTGGTCATGGCCGCGGCGATCGGCGTCGGCACGCTCAACGACACCTACCAGGTCGCCAACACCCTCCCGACGATGATCTACATCCTCGTCGGTGGCGGCGCGCTCAACGCGGTCTTCATCCCGCAGCTGGTGCGCGCGATGAAGAACGACGAGGACGGCGGCGAGGCGTACGCCAACCGCCTCCTCACCCTCGTCGTCGTCCTGCTTGCGGCCGTCACCACGGTGTGTGTGCTGGCCGCTCCGGTGTTCATCCGGATGATGTCGGCGCCGATCGCCTCCGACCCGGCGAAGATGGAGGTCGCGGTCGCCTTCGCCCGTTACTGCCTGCCGACCATGTTCTTCATGGGCGTGCACGTCGTCCTGGGCCAGATCCTCAACGCCCGTGGCCGCTTCGGCGCGATGATGTGGACCCCGGTCCTCAACAACATCGTCATCATCGCCACCTTTGGCGCCTTCATCTGGGCCTTCGGCAGCTTCACCACGTCCGGCGTCAACGCCGCCACCGTCACGCCCGAAGGTGTCCGGCTGCTGGGTATCGGCACCCTGCTCGGCCTCGCTGTCCAGGCCCTCGCCATGGTCCCGTACCTGCGCGAAGCAGGATTCCGTATCCGTCCCCGCTTCGACTGGCGCGGGCACGGGCTCGGCAAGGCCATCAGGCTGGCCAAGTGGACGTTCTTCTTCGTCCTCGCCAACCAGCTGGGCATGGTCGTCGTCACCCAGCTCGCCACCTGGGCCGGCTCGATCGCCGAGCGCAAGGGCCACACCGGCACCGGCATCACCGCGTTCAACTACGCCCTGCTGCTGTGGCAGATGCCGCAGGCCATCATCACCGTCTCGGTGATGACCGCCGTCCTGCCCCGCATCTCGCGGGCAGCTCACGACGGAGACCCCGGCGCCGTCCGCGACGACCTCTCCTACGGTCTGCGCACCTCGGCCGTTGCCATCGTCCCGTGCGCGTTCGCGTTCCTCGCCCTCGGTGTCCCCATCGCCACCCTGCTGTACGCCGGCTCCGGTGAGGCCGGGGCCCGCAACATCGGCTACGTCCTGATGGCCTTCGGGCTCGGCCTGATCCCGTACTCGGTGCAGTACGTCGTTCTGCGCGGCTTCTACGCCTATGAGGACACCCGGACGCCCTTCTACAACACGGTGATCGTCGCTGCGGCGAACGCCGCCGGCTCAGGGCTGTGCTTCGTGGCGCTGCCCGCCCGCTGGGCCGTGGTCGGCATGGCGGCCTCCTACGGCCTGGCGTACGCGGTGGGCGTCACCGTCGCCTGGCGCCGTCTTCGCAAGCGCCTGGGCGGGGATCTGGACGGAGCACATGTCGTCCGCACCTACGCCCGCCTGACCGGCGCCGGACTGCCTGCCGCGGTCGCCGGCGGTGCCGCCGCCTTCGGCATCACCCAGGCCGCTGGAAGCGGTGTGCTGGGCTCGCTGGCGGCCCTGGTCGGCGGCGGGATCGTACTGCTGGGAGTGTTCTACGTGGCCGCCAAGCGGATGCGTATCGAGGAGCTGACCGCCATGGTCGGAATGGTCCGTGGCCGCCTCGGCCGCTGACCGAAGCACAACCATCGTCAGCCGCCGTGTGTCGTGCACAGCGGCGGACTGTGGGCACAATTGTCTTTGCTGTGGTGCAGAGCGTGCAACGGATGGGGAGGCAGGAACGACGGTGGCGGAACGGAGCACGGCTGCCGTCGACGTGGCCGACAGCAGCGGCGATGAGCCGCTGGCCGCACAGGCGGACAAGGCCATGACCGACGGGGTGGACACCCAGGACAAGCCAGGCGTGGACGCGGACACCACGCGCACCGGAACGGAGCAGACCGACGACAGGGGCTCTGTCACCGATGTCGAACCCCCGGAGCTGCACAGCGGCCACAAGCTCGCCAGACGCTACCGCCTCGAGGAGTGCGTCACCCGTCTGGACGGATTCAGCAGCTGGCGAGCCGTCGACGAGAAACTCCGCCGCGCTGTCGGTGTGCATGTGCTGCCCGCCGATCATCCGCGGGCGCGTCCAGTGCTCGCGGCCGCCCGCTCCGCCGCGCTGCTCGGCGACCCCCGTTTCGTCCAGGTCCTCGACGCTGTAGAAGAGAACGACCTGGTCTACGTCGTCCACGAGTGGCTGCCGGACGCGACCGAACTCACCACAGTCCTCGCCTCCGGACTGCTGGAGCCACACGAGGCGTACCAGCTCGTGAGCCAGGTCTCCCAGGCCATGGCCGCCGCCCACCGCGAGGGTCTGGCCCATCTGCGGCTGACTCCCAGCTCCGTTCTGCGCACCGAATCCGGCCAGTACCGCATCCGCGGTCTCGCTGTCATGGCCGCCCTGCGCGGCATCAAGACCGACCACCCGCAGCGCACGGACACCGAGGCGATCGGTGCCCTGCTGTATGCGGCGCTCACCCAGCGCTGGCCGTACGAGGACGACGCCTACGGCCTGTCCGGGCTGCCGAAGGGCGTGGGCCTGATCGCCCCCGACCAGGTACGCGCGGGCGTCCACCGTGGACTCGCGGAGCTCGCGATGCGCGCACTGGTGAACAACGGCGCCACCCCGTCTCGGCATGAGCAGCCCTGCACCACCCCCGAGGAGCTGGCCAAAGCGGTAGCGGCACTGCCGCGCATCCGGCCGCCGGAGCCGTCATTCGCCACACCCACCTACCAGCCCACGGCCTACCAGCAGGGCACGTACGGCCAGTCGGCCGGCCGGAACGGCTCAGGCACGTCCGCCACACGTCCGGTTGCGCCGCCTCCGCCGCCGCTGCAGAGCCGCACCGGCAAGGCCCTCAAGTGGACGGTCTCGGCGCTGTTGATCGCCGCACTGGGTCTGGGGAGCTGGCAGCTGGCGGACGCGCTCATGGACCGTGTCGCCGGGAGCGACGGCCCCAGCAACGCCGACGCCCACAGGAAAGACGCCGACGCCGGCAAGAAGAAGGAACCCGGCAAGCCCTTGCAGATCCAGGACGCCACCGAGTTCTCCCCGCTGGCCGATCCGGTCGCCCCGCAGAAAGTTCCCAACGCTGTCGACGGCGACGCCGGCACCGCATGGGTGACGCCGCACTACGTGGGCTACCCCAACTTCGGCAACCTCCCGGAACGCAAGCAGGGCAGCGGCCTCATCGTCGACCTCGGAAGCGTCAAGGAAGTCTCCGGGCTGGAGATGGATCTCTACCGCCCCGGCCAGACCGTGGAGGTGCTCGCGGCCGACCCGTCCGCCTCGAGCCATGCCGCCCTCGAGGACTTCTCCCAGCGCATCACCAAACCCGGGAAGGTCGGCGGCAAGCTGCAGACAACCCTCGACAAGCCGGTGCGCACCCAATACGTACTGATCCACATCACCGAGCTGCCATTCGACGGAACCTCGGGCGGATACCGCGGAGGGGTCTCGGAGATCAGGTTCACCGGCTGACCGGCGAACACTTCGGACAAGGGGAGGGGGCCCGACGTTGGACGACGCCACGCGCGGCGCAGAAAGCGATCAGGACCTCCTCGCCCGGCATGTCGCGGGCGACCCCGAGGCCTTCGGGGAGATCGTCAGGCGCCACCGTGACCGGCTGTGGGCTGTGGCGCTCCGGACTCTCGGCGACCGGGAGGAGGCCGCGGACGCGGTGCAGGACGCGCTGGTCTCCGCCTACCGAGCGGCACACACCTTCCGGGGGCAGTCAGCCGTCACGACCTGGCTGCACCGCATCACGGTCAACGCCTGCCTCGACCGGGCCCGTAAGGCGGCCTCCCGCCGCACCTCCCCAGTCGCCGAGACCGAGCACCTTGAGCAGCTCCTTGAACCCCACGAGTCAGCCGCTGCCCCCGCTGAGCGAAGCGACCTGCACCGCGAACTGCTGAGGGCTCTGAGCACACTCCCCGCCGAGCAGCGCGCGGCCCTGGTCCTGGTGGACATGCAGGGCTATCCAGTGGCCGAAGCAGCCCGCATCCTCGATGTTCCCAGTGGGACGGTGAAGAGCCGCTGCGCTCGCGGCCGGGCGCGACTCCTGCCGATGCTCACCCATCTGCGCACCGACGAGGGGGATAGGTCCGGCACCAGCGGGGGAAGGAACCGGACGCAGCAGACATCCGTCCCAGAGACGGCAGGACCGAGGGACACAGATGCCGTGAAGGGCGGAGGTGGGCGAGCGTGACATCCTCGACCAACACGGACCAGCACCCGGACGTGGCGGAGATCTCCGCCCTCACCGAGGGCATTCTGCCTCCCGACCGCATCGCCGACGTTCGCGACCACCTGGCAGGCTGCCCCCTCTGCGACGATGTCCGTGCGTCGCTCGAAGAGATCCGGGGACTGCTGGGCACCCTCCCAGGGCCGGCACGCATGCCTGCAGACGTCGCCGGCCGTATCGACGCCGCTCTTGCAGCCGGGGCGCTGCTGGACTCGACGACCCCTGTCGCTGTTTCACGTGAAACGGGCGCCAGCGTGGAGGCCGAGTCGGACCATGTTTCACGTGAAACGAGCGTCCCCGCCAAGGGCCGCGCGGCCGACCGCCCAGAAGGGCGCCCCCGCGCCTCGACCGGACCCGGCCGCGGTCGCGGCCCCCGCTCCCGTTGGCGGGTAACCGTGCTCGGCGCGGCGTGTGCCCTTGCGGCGATCGGCATTGGCGGTGCTCTCGTCCAGTCGTCCCTCAGCCTCACTGCCGACAAGAGCTCCGGCGCACAGTCCGCCGCGGAGAAATCCGACCGGTCCGGGGATCGGCCCGCTTTCTCCACAACTGGGCTGCAGACACGTGTGCAGGCTCTGGTTTCCGAGGCCGGGGCGGCTCCCTCGGGAGATGTCAGCTCCCAGTCCAGCCCTTCCACTATCCCGATGCGGGGATTCGGCCCCTCCGTACCGTCCTGCGTACGCGAAGGCATCGGTCGTTCGGAGACGCCCATCGCCGCCGAGCGGGACATGTTCGGGGGTACCGATGCCTTCCTCGTCGTTCTGCCGCACCCTCCGGGGGCCGCACGCGTTGATGCCTATGTGGTGGACGCCTCATGCACCAGCACCACCCCATCCCAGCCCGGGGACGTTCTGCTGAAGCACACCTATCCGCGGGGCTGAGCCGCAGGGGCGCTGTGCGCTGTGCGCTGTGCGCTGTCGGGAATGCTCGCCCCGTAGGATCCGTTGGGTGGGGTGGGAGTTCTCAATGACCCCAGGCCTGTAGTCGAGTCGGCAGAGACGAGGGAAGACACCCGTGAGCGACGTCCGTAATGTGATCATCATCGGCTCCGGGCCGGCGGGATACACCGCGGCGCTGTACACCGCCCGTGCCTCTCTGAAGCCGCTCGTCTTCGAGGGCGCCGTCACGGCAGGCGGCGCGCTGATGAACACGACCGATGTGGAGAACTACCCCGGCTTCCGCGACGGCATCCTGGGCCCGGACCTGATGGACCAGATGCGGGCGCAAGCCGAGCGATTCGGGGCTGAGCTCGTGCCGGACGATGTCGTCGCCGTCGACCTCACCAACGAGATCAAGACCGTCACCGACTCGGCTGGCACGCTCCACCGTGCCAAGGCCGTGATCGTCGCCACCGGCTCGCAGCACCGCAAGCTGGGCCTGCCGCGCGAGGACGAGCTCTCCGGCCGCGGCGTCTCCTGGTGCGCCACCTGTGATGGGTTCTTCTTCAAGGACCAGGACATCGCGGTGGTCGGCGGTGGCGACACGGCGATGGAGGAGGCCACCTTCCTCTCCCGCTTCGCCAAGTCCGTGACCGTGGTACACCGCCGGGACACGCTCCGGGCCTCCAAGGCCATGCAGGAGCGGGCGTTCGCCGACCCGAAGATCTCGTTCGTCTGGGACAGCGAGGTTGTCGCGCTCAACGGCGAGCAGAAGCTCTCCGGTGTGACTCTGCGGAACAACAAGACCGGTGAGACGCATGAGCTGCCAGTGACCGGCCTGTTCATCGCCGTCGGCCACGACCCCCGCACCGAGCTCTTCAAGGGCCAGCTGGAGCTGGACGACGAGGGCTACCTCAAGGTCGACGCCCCCTCGACCCGCACCAACATCAAGGGCGTCTTCGCCGCCGGTGACGTGGTCGACCACACCTACCGTCAGGCCGTCACGGCCGCCGGCACCGGCTGCTCCGCTGCCCTGGACGCCGAGCGGTACCTGTCCGCCCTGAACCATGCTCGGCCTGCGGAGCCTGAGAAGGCCGCGGCCGCGCTCTGACATTCCCCCTCTCCACGCATCAACGAAACAGGAGACCGCCATGGCCGGTGCCCTCAAGAACGTGACCGACGACTCCTTCGAGGAGGACGTCCTCAAGAGCGACAAGCCCGTCCTCGTCGACTTCTGGGCCGCCTGGTGCGGCCCGTGCCGCCAGATCGCCCCCTCCCTGGAGGCCATCGCCGCCGAGCACGGCGAGAAGATTGAGATCGTCAAGCTCAACATCGACGAGAACCCGGCCACCGCAGCGAAGTACGGCGTCATGTCCATCCCGACGCTGAACGTCTACCAGAACGGTGAGGTCGCCAAGACCATCGTCGGCGCCAAGCCCAAGGCCGCGATCCTCCGCGACCTCGAGGACTTCATCGGCTGACAGACAGCTCACGCGCCGTTTCACGTGAAACTGGCCCGCCCCCACATCCGGGGGCGGGCCGGTTTCATGTCTACAGACGGCTACAGCGGCCGCAGGGCGGGCTCCTTCTGGACGGCACCCAGCAAGCGGTCGAGAGCCAGCTCGACGTCCTCCTTCCAGGAGAGCGTCGACCTCAGCTCCAGCCGCAGCCGCGGGTACCGATGGTGCGGCCGTACGGTCTTGAATCCCACGGCCAGCAGGTGCTCTGCGGGAAGCACGCACGCCGGCTCCTTCCAGCGAGCATCGCCGAATGCCTCGATCGCCTTGAACCCTCGCCGCAGCAGATCCTTGGCCACCGTCTGCACTATCACCCTGCCCAGGCCCTGCCCCTGGTAGCCGGGCGTGATCCATCCCGTCATCAGCTGCACAGCATCAGGCGACACCGGGCTCGTGGGAAAGGCGGTGGACCGTGGCACATAGGCGGGCGGGGCGTACAGCACGAACCCGACGGGCACCTCATCCACGTAAACGACCCGTCCGCAGGATCCCCACTCCAACAGGACCGCCGAGATCCAGGCTTCCTTCTCCAGCTCCGGACGCCCCGCTTTTACCGCGGCTTCACCACTGACCGGATCCAGTTCCCAGAAGACGCACGAGCGGCAGCGCTTGGGAATGTCCGGAAGGTTGTCCAACGTGAGTGGTACGAGCCGACGCCCCATGCAGCCAGTTCCTCACTTCCGTCACCTGCAGCCGCACGACGGGCGGCTACCAGAGCTCCGTGTTCTCGGAGAAGACTGCCGACGAATCCGCCGACTGCTCCCAGACTCAATCCTGCAGCTACCAGCCCGGTTCGGCTCACCGATCGCATGGCCTGTCCCTCCAAAAAGAGGTGCCTCCAGTGGATGCGCCATACCCGAACGCATCGTATCGACCCGGCCATTGCACCGATACCGCGATAAAGCAAAGGGGCGGGCCGTTCCCTCCGCTGGAATCGCGCCCGCCCCCGGTTCAAAGAGGAGATCCGGTCACTCCTCGTTGTCTTCTGCGACTTCCTCGGAGAGCCTCTGCTCCAGCACTCGCCCCTCACCCGGAGCCATAGCGCCCAGGATGCGGTCCAGATCTTCTATCGAGGCGAACTCGACGACGATCTTTCCCTTCTTCTGGCCAAGATCGACCTTAACCCGCGTCTCGAACCGGTCCGACAGCCTGGAGGCGAGATCCGTAAGCGCCGGCGACACACGAGCACCCGCCCGAGGGCCCTTGGGCTTCGGGGTCGCGCTCGCCCTCGAACCCATCAGGGTCACGATCTCCTCGACCGCCCGCACCGACAGACCCTCGGCCACAATCCGATGCGCGAGACGGTCCTGCTCCTCCGAGTCGTCGACCGACAGCAAGGCACGGGCATGCCCGGCCGAGAGCACCCCGGCCGCCACCCGTCGCTGGACGGCAGGTGAGAGCTTGAGCAGCCGGAGGGTGTTGGACACCTGAGGCCGTGACCGCCCGATGCGGTCGGCCAGCTGATCGTGCGTGCAGTTGAAGTCCTTGAGCAGCTGGTCGTAGGCCGCCGCCTCCTCCAGCGGATTCAGCTGCGCGCGGTGCAGGTTCTCCAGCAGAGCGTCGAGAAGGAGCTTCTCGTCGTCCGTCGCGCGGACGATAGCGGGGATGCGGTCCAGTCCCGCCTCGCGGCACGCCCGCCACCGCCGCTCGCCCATGATGAGCTCGTACCGCGCAGGCCCCAACTGCCGTACCACCACCGGCTGGAGCAGGCCCACCTCCTGGATGGAGGTGACCAGTTCCGCCATGGCGTCCTCATCGAAGACCTCGCGAGGCTGCCGTGGATTGGGCGTGATGGCCTCGAGAGGAAGCTCGGCGAAGTGGGCCCCGCTGAGCTGTTCCCCTTCCTCATGGGCGCTCGGTTCGTCACGATGCACCGCATCCGTTTCACGTGAAACACCATTCGGCGGCAGGGTGGTCACCTTGGCCGCCGCCACGCCGCGTTCCGGCGCGAGCACCGGCACTGCCGACGGGGAGGTGGCCCCCGTGGCCGACGCCGCGGCGGCGCCGTCCGCTCCCTGCGGAGCCGCGGGGATCAGCGCACCGAGTCCGCGGCCCAGTCCTCGACGTCGTTCACTCACTGCATCCCCTCCGACATGCTGTGCTGCTCCTGCTGTGTGTTCTGACCCGCCAGGTGCGCATGCTCCGCGTCGTACTGCACGCCCACGCCCCGCAGCGCAATCTCACGAGCCGCCTCAAGGTAGGACAGCGCCCCGCTCGAACCCGGATCGTAAGTGAGGACCGTCTGCCCGTAGCTGGGCGCCTCCGAGATACGCACCGAGCGCGGGATGCTGGTCCGCAACACCTCGCTGCCGAAGTGGGTGCGCACCTCCTCCGCCACCTGAGAGGCGAGCCGCGTACGGCCGTCGTACATCGTGAGCAGAATCGTGGAGACGTGCAGCTTGGGATTGAGGTGCCCACGCACAAGATCGACGTTACGCAGCAACTGCCCCAGGCCTTCCAGCGCGTAGTACTCGCACTGGATCGGGATCAGCACCTCCGCGCCGGCAACCAGAGCGTTGACCGTCAGCAGACCGAGCGAGGGCGGGCAGTCGATAAGGATGTAGTCCAGAGGCTGCTCGTAGGACTGGATCGCCCGCTCCAGCCTGCTCTCCCTTGCCACCAGCGAGACCAGTTCAATCTCGGCGCCCGCGAGATCGATCGTGGCAGGCGCGCAGAACAGCCCCTCCACATCCGGCACCGGCTGGACGACGTCCGAGAGCGGCTTACTCTCGACCAGGACGTCATAAATCGACGGGACCTCGGCGTGGTGATCGATCCCCAGGGCCGTCGATGCGTTGCCCTGCGGGTCGAGGTCGATCACCAGCACCCTGGCGCCATGCAGAGCGAGCGAGGCGGCGAGATTGACTGTCGTGGTGGTCTTGCCGACGCCGCCCTTCTGGTTGGCCACCACAATCACCCGGGTCTGTTCCGGCCGAGGCAGCCCTTCACCCGCTCGCCCCAGCGCTTCTACGGCCAGCTGGGCGGCACGGCCGATGGGGGTGTCATCCATGGGAGGCGGGGTTTCACGTGAAACATCCCGCCCCTCTGTTGGGGGGCCGGAGGTCACCCCCCGGTCGGGTTCGGCGGTACGGGGACCGGGGACCGGGTCGGTCATCGGGCCCGCGGTGTTGGCGTCGGACCGCACGGATTCACTCTCCTCGGCTTCAGGCTCGCGATGAACAGAGCCTGCCATGCTTTCGGGGTCACGAACCAGCGAGGCCGGTTCTCCTGTGGATGAATCCGCTTCGGAAGACTCTTTTGGCGGCTCGAAGGACGACCTCTTAGAGGGTGCGGTGTGAGAGCGCGGCGCGGCAGCCGCGCGGCTGCGGCTGATGATTCCATGCAGCAGGGAGCGACGTTTCACGTGAAACACGATGCATGGACTACCGCGCCCAACCGCCGCGACACTCCGAAATGTCTAAGTTTGGCAGCTTGTGTGGAGCACTGCCCGTCGATGCGAAGACGGCCACACGCCCACCAGTGTGATCGGCCAGCCGGTCAGCGCCGCCGGCGCGGTCCCTTCGCTGACCGTCCAGCCCGCGCCGCCTTGGCCCTCTTGGCCGCGAACCGAACCCCGCCGGGGCTTTCGCCCACCTCCACCCGCACCACCGTGGACAGCGGATCGACAACGCCGGCCCCGACGTGCAGCACCGATGTCTTGACCACGCCCAGCTTGCCGAGAGCGGCCTTCGCCGAGCGCAGCTCCTCCTCTGCGGTGTCGCCCTTGAGCGCCAGCATCTCTCCGTACGGACGCAGCAGCGGCACACCCCAGCCGGCCAGCCGGTCCAGCGGCGCAACCGCCCGCGCCGTAACCACATGGACCGGCGGCAGCGTCCCCAGCACTTCCTCGGCACGGCCCCGCACCACCGTGACGTGCTCGAGCCCAAGCAGCTCTACCACTTCCAGCAGGAAATTCGTACGGCGCAGCAGCGGCTCCAGCAGCGTGATCTGCAGATCCGGCCGGACCAGAGCCAGAGGGATACCCGGAAGCCCGGCCCCGGAACCAACATCGCAGACCGTGACCCCTTTGGGTACAGCCTCTGAGAGCACCGCGCAGTTCAGCAGGTGCCGTTCCCACAGCCGGGGCACCTCGCGGGGCCCGATCAGGCCACGCCTGACCCCCGCATCAGCGAGCAGCTCGGCGTAGCGGACGGCCTCCGGGAAGCGCTCACCGAATACCGCCTGTGCCGCCTTCGGCGCCGGAGGGAGTTCCGATGCTTCCGTCACAAGGACCGTCCTTCCGTATCAGGTTGTTGACTAGCAGGCTGACAAATGCGGCCCCGCCTGCGAGCAGGCGGGGCCGGAACAGGTCGGAACCGAACCGTGGTTCAGGCCGGGAGCACGACGACGCAGCGCTGGGGCTCCTCGCCCTCGGACTCGCTGCGCAGCCCCGCCGCCGCCACCGCGTCGTGAACCACCTTGCGCTCGAAAGGCGTCATCGGCCGGAGCTTCACCGGCTCGCCGCTGCCCTTCACATCCTCGACAGCCTTGACGCCCAGCTCCGTCAGCTCCTCGCGCTTGCGGGCGCGGTAGCCGGCGATGTCCAGCATCAGGCGGCTGCGGTCGCCGGTCTCACGGTGCACCGCGAGCCGGGTCAGCTCCTGGAGCGCCTCCAGCACCTCACCGTCACGGCCGACCAGCTTCTGCAGGTCACGGCTGGTCGTGTCACTGATGATCGAAACCGATGCCCGGTCGGCCTCGACGTCCATGTCGATGTCACCGTCCAGGTCGGCGATATCCAGCAGCCCCTCGAGGTAGTCGGCCGCGATCTCACCCTCCTGCTCAAGGCGGGTCAGGGTGTCGCCACCCTCGGTGGCAGAGGTCGTGCCTTCCGTCACTGGATGGCCTCCTTACTTCTTGGACGGGTGCTTGGGGCGCTGCTGGCCCTTGCGCTGCCCGGACTTGGCGGTACGAGAGGGGCTATCGCCCTGCTTGGCCTTGGCCTCCTCCGGCTGCTTCTTCTGCAGCGACGGCTGACCGGCCGTGCTCTGCGAAGGCGACGCCTTGGCCGGCGCCTGTGCGCCGCCGGACTGCCGCTTGGCCTTGCTCTGGCGCTTCGGCTGCTGCCGGGTCGCCCGGGCCGCGGAGGCGGCCTCACGAGCCTCGACCTCGGCCGGCTCTTCCTTCAGCTTGCCCTTGGCGCGCAGCCGCTCCTGGCGCTCCTTGTAGGCGAGGCTGCCGGGAGTGGGGTTCCGGTGGATCACATACATCTGCTGGCCCATCGTCCACACGTTGGTGGTCAGCCAGTAGACGAGGACACCGACCGGGAAGTTGATACCGAAGACGGCGAACATGATCGGGAAGACGTACATCAGCATCTTCTGCTGCTGCATGAACGGGGTCTTCACCGACAGGTCGACGTTCTTCGTCATCAGCTGGCGCTGTGTGTAGAACTGCGACAGCGACATCAGGACGATCATGATGACCGTGACCACGCGGACGTCGGTCAGGGTCGCGCCCAGCGCCTCGACCCGTTCGGCGCTGTCCATGAACTTGGACGCGATCGGGGCGCCGAAGATGTGGGCGCTTCGGGCGCTGTCGACCAGCTGCTGGTCCATGACGCCGACGGGGTGGTCACCGGCGATCTTGTTCAGCACCTGGTAGAGCGCGATGAAGAACGGCGACTGGGCCAGAATCGGGAGACAGCTCGAGAGCGGGTTGGTGCCCGTCTCCTTGTAGAGCTTCATCATCTCTTCGGACTGGCGCTGCCGGTCGTTCTTGTAGCGCTCCTGGATCGCCTTCATCTTGGGCTGGAGCGCCTGCATGTTCCGAGTCGCCTTGATCTGCTTCACAAAGAGCGGGATCAGGCAGATACGGATCAGGACCACCAGCGACACGATGGACAGACCCCAGGCCCAGCCGCTGTCCTTGTCGAAGACAAGGCTGTACAGCGAGTGGAACTGGACGATGATCCAGGAAACAGCGGTATAGAGAGGACCGAGGATCGTGTCCACGAATCAGGCTCCTTGGGCGTTGGGCTGAGTCTCGGGCTGTCCCCCCGGCGTCCCTGCGGACTGGCGGTTCCACCGACTCCGCAGACGTTGGTGCCAGACCGGGTGCTTCCGGGGAGGAACGTGGTCGACGCCACCGAGCGACCACGGGTTGCAGCGCAGGATGCGCCAGGCGGTCAAGGCTGTCCCCTTGACCGCGCCGTGCCGGTCAATGGCCGTGTAGCCGTAATGCGAGCACGACGGGTAGTACTTGCAGACCGGCCCGAGCATCGGACTGATGGTCCACTGGTACAGCTTGATCAACCACAGCAAGGGGTACTTCATCGCGGCGGCCTTCCCTCGGCGTCGCCATTGGGGTCCCGGGTACCGGTGGGAGCGCCTCCGCCGAGGCCAGAGGAAGCCGGGCGAGCGACCCCCAGCCGCTGCAGCGCAGCGTCCAGGTCGCGAGCCAGCTGGTCATGACTGGCCTCGCCGGCACCGGGCAGAGCCCGTATGACAACCAGGCTACCGGCGGGCAGCGAGGAGAGCCGATCTCGCATCAAGTGGCGCAGTCTTCGCTTCACCAGGTTTCGCACTACGGCTCCGCCCACGGCCTTGCTCACGACGAAACCCGCACGTGCCGGGGGAGCGTTCTCCCCTGGCGCGTGCGGGCCCGGACCCCTCTGCTCGCCAGAAGGGGCGCTACGCAGATGTACGACGAGAAGAGGGCGCCCGGCCCTGCGTCCTCGGCGTACCGCGGCCGCGAAGTCCTCGCGCCGCCTCAGCCGATGCTCGGTAGGCAGCACGACATGGACCTTGAGTCAGGCTGCTCAGGCCGACAGGCGCGCGCGACCCTTGCTACGGCGGGACGCGAGAATCGCGCGGCCGGCGCGGGTGCGCATGCGCAGCCGGAAGCCGTGGGTCTTCGCGCGGCGACGGTTGTTCGGCTGGAAGGTGCGCTTGCTCACTCGGGGGCTCCAGGAATGCTCGGTGTCTCATCCGAGACGTGTGTGGGGCGTCGCATGGCTGTCACCGTGCGCCCACGAGTAGCTCGCAATACGCCCGAGTGCACCGCTTTCTTGATCACTCGACGCGATCATTGCCCATCGGAGGCAGGCGGCAGCAGCCATCGACAACTCGACCTGGTTACGGTACGCGGGGCTCCGCCATCCGGTCAAACCGGCAGCCACCTGGAGACACGAGTACGTCCAAGGGCGGACCGGGGCGACCACCCGGCCACCCCTCATGGCACATTTATACACACCCTGTGGACAACGACTTGAACCACGCGCGTCGCCCTGACTACCGTGGCTGAACTCCGATTCCTTCCCGCCCGTCCCGAGAACCACACATTCGTGGGACCTGCCGGCGCCACCCCCCACCCAGCGAGTGAGAGAGCGTGCCCTGTGGCTGACGTACCTGCCGATCTTGCCGCAGTGTGGCCACGCGTGCTCGACCAGCTCCTCGGTGATGGCAGCGAGGGGGGCATCGAAGCCAAAGACCAGCGCTGGCTCAAGGACTGCCAGCCCCTGGTGCTGGTCGCCGGCACCGCCGTACTCGCCGTACCCAACGAGTACGCCAAGGGCGTCCTGGAGGGCCGTCTCTCTCCGCTGATCAGCGAGGCGCTGAGCCGCGAATGCGGCCAGCCCGTCCGGCTGGCGATCACCGTGAGCGCAGCCGACCCGGGGCCGCCCGCTCCGCAGAGCCCCGCCGCGCAGACGCCGGCCCCGGCCGCGCAGCAGCCCCAGCCGCAGCACCGCTACGAGGAGCGCCGACGTCCCGAGCCGCCGCGCGACTCCTACGACAGCTACGAGAACTACGACCCCTACGCGCGCACGGCGGACTCGCTGCCGACCGCCCGTCCCGCCTACCCCGACTACCAGCAGTCCCGGCCCGAGCCCGGCGCCTGGCCTCCCCTCACGCCCGGCGGGGGCCCGCATGGCGACGGCCGGGGGCGGGGCCCCGGGCATGACGACTACGGCTGGCAGCAGCAGCGGCTCGGCGGCTTCCCCGAGCGCGACCCTTACGCATCACCGCACAGCGACCCGCAGCAGGGCCGTCCCCCGCGCTACGACGACCCGCAGCGCGCGCAGAACGACTACCGGTCCCCCGCCGGCGACCGCCCGCCGTACGAGCAGCGCCGCGACCTGCCCGAGCAGTCGTCCGCCCGGCCGCACGGCGGCCAGGGCGGCCTCCCCGCGCCCAGTGGCGCGCCGGGTCCGCTGGCCGCACAGCCCGCCCCCGCCACGGGCCCCGGCGAACCCACCGCGCGCCTGAACCCCAAGTACCTCTTCGACACCTTCGTCATCGGCGCCTCCAACCGCTTCGCGCACGCCGCTGCGGTCGCAGTCGCCGAAGCGCCGGCCAAGGCGTACAACCCCCTGTTCATCTATGGGGAATCGGGCCTGGGCAAGACGCACCTGTTGCACGCCATCGGCCACTACGCGCGCAGCCTCTACCCGGGCACGCGCGTGCGGTACGTGAGCTCTGAGGAGTTCACGAACGAGTTCATCAACTCCATCCGCGACGGCAAGGCGGACGCGTTCCGCAAGCGCTACCGCGACATGGACATCCTGCTGGTCGACGACATCCAGTTCCTCGCGAGCAAGGAGTCGACGCAGGAGGAGTTCTTCCACACCTTCAACACCCTCCACAACGCCAACAAGCAGATCGTGCTGTCCTCCGACCGGCCGCCCAAGCAGCTGGTGACCCTGGAGGACCGGCTCCGCAACCGCTTCGAGTGGGGCCTGATCACGGATGTGCAGCCGCCCGAGCTGGAGACGCGGATCGCGATCCTGAGGAAGAAGGCGGTACAGGAGCAGCTGAACGCCCCGCCGGAGGTGCTGGAGTTCATCGCCTCCCGCATCTCGCGCAACATCCGCGAGCTGGAGGGCGCGCTGATCCGCGTCACGGCGTTCGCCAGCCTCAACCGGCAGCCGGTGGATCTCGGGCTCACCGAGATCGTGCTGAAGGACCTCATCCCCGGCGGCGAGGACGCGGCCCCGGAGATCACGGCGACGGCCATCATGGCCGAGACCGCCCAGTACTTCGGGCTGACCGTCGACGACCTCTGCGGCTCCTCCCGCAGCCGTGTCCTGGTGACCGCGCGGCAGATCGCGATGTACCTGTGCCGCGAGCTGACCGACCTGTCGCTACCGAAGATCGGCGCACAGTTCGGCGGCAGGGACCACACGACCGTCATGCACGCCGACCGCAAGATCCGTGCGCTGATGGCCGAGCGGCGCTCCATCTACAACCAGGTCACCGAACTCACGAACCGGATCAAGAACGGCTGACACGAGACGGACGGGCGCCTGTTGGCGCCGCGAAGGGCGCTTCGGGAGACGAACTCCCGGAGCGTCCTTCGTCGTTCAGCGTCCCGGTTGTTCGAGTGCGCGCCTCCGAGTGATCCTTTCTCCACAACTCCTCGGCAGACGAGCCGTCCACATCCTGGGGACCGCCGAGTTGTCCAGACTGTCTCCACAGGGACCGGCCGCCCGATGCCGTTCCCCAAGGTCAGCAGGGTGTGGAATTGTGGTCGGCGGAACTCCACAGACTGTGGACGACCGAACCGCCCACAGGGCTGCGCGGGGTTGTCCACTGCCCGCCCACAGCATTGCGTCCGTTGTGCACAGCTTCTCCACACCGTTGTCCACTGTTCGGCAACACAACACCCGCACTCACTGGGCCGAGTGAAAGGCGTCACACCAACGAGGTTGGTTGGGCTGGGGAGAAGGTGGGTAAACCTGGGGACGGTGCTGGGGAGAACGGGGCCCCTGCTGTGCACCGCATGTGCAGAACTCGGCGCCGTCCACAGCTGCGCCGAGTTGTCCACGGACGGCGCCCACAGCCCCCGTGGACAAAAAAGCTGCGTTGACCTGTACCGAAGCGGTTATCCACGGTTTCCACAAGGCCTACTACTACGACCACGTAGATCTACCGGAAAACTCGCTCGGAAACGGGCCCTGTGCACAACTCGGGCCCGGGGCGCCCGGTCCCTCTCGCACTGACTTGACCCCGAGCGGCACCGACTGTCCGTGCCGTGCGTCAGACTGGTCTCCGGCAACGTTCCCTGCCGTCGGCAGGGAGACCCCAGCCGACGAGAAGACCAGCAGGGCAAGCCAGCAACAGCAGGAGGCGGCTTACGGTGAAGATCCGGGTGGAGCGCGATGTACTCGCGGAGGCGGTGGCCTGGGCGGCCCGTAGCCTTCCGGCCCGTCCGCCGGTGCCTGTCCTCGCGGGCCTGCTGCTGAAGGCCGAGGAGAGCACGCTCAGCCTCTCCGGCTTCGACTACGAGGTCTCGGCCCGCGTCTCGGTGGAGGCGGACGTGGAGGCGGACGGCACCGTCCTGGTCTCCGGCCGGCTGCTCGCCGACATCTGCCGTGCCCTCCCCAACCGGCCGGTGGAGATCTCCACAGACGGTGTACGGGTCACCGTGCTCTGTGGCTCCTCCCGCTTCACCCTCCACACCATGCCTGTGGAGGAGTACCCGGCGCTGCCGCAGATGCCGACCGCCACCGGCACCGTCCCCGGTGAGGTCTTCGCCGCCGCGGCCGCCCAGGTCGCCATCGCCGCCGGCCGAGACGACACCCTCCCGGTGCTCACGGGCGTCCGGATCGAGATCGAGGGCGACACCGTCACGCTGGCCGCCACCGACCGCTACCGCTTCGCGGTCCGCGAGTTCCTGTGGAAGCCGGAGACCCCGGATGTCTCCGCGGTCGCCCTGGTGCCCGCCAAGACCCTCCTCGACACCGCCAAGTCGCTGACCAGCGGCGACTCGATCAGCATCGCCCTGGCCGGCTCGGGTGCGGGCGAGGGCCTGATCGGCTTCGAGGGCGCCGGCCGCCGGACGACCACCCGCCTGCTGGAGGGCGACCTCCCGAAGTACCGCACGCTCTTCCCGACCGAGTTCAACTCGGTGGCGGTGATCGAGACCGCGCCCTTCGTCGACGCCGTCAAGCGCGTGGCGCTCGTCGCCGAGCGGAACACCCCGGTCCGGCTGAGCTTCGAGCAGGGTGTGCTCACCCTCGAGGCCGGCTCGAGCGACGATGCACAGGCTGTGGAGCGGGTGGACGCCCAGCTGGAGGGCGACGACATCTCGATCGCCTTCAACCCGGGCTTCCTGCTCGAGGGCCTGAGCGCCATCGACTCCCCGGTCGCCCAGCTGTCCTTCACCACGTCCACCAAGCCCGCGCTGCTGGGCGGCAAGCCCGCGATGGACGCCGAGGCGGACGACTCGTACAAGTACCTGATCATGCCCGTCCGGCTGTCGGGCTGACGGCGCGCGCCCGAGGCCGTCGACTGAGCGCCGGGAGCCCACAGGTGAGCGCCGGACCTCCGGCGTAGGCTCGGCCACAGGTACAACGCAACGAAGGGGCACCCATGGAGCTCGGTCTCGTCGGTCTCGGCAAGATGGGCGGCAACATGCGCGAGCGCATTCGCCGCGCGGGCCACACCGTCATCGGATACGACCGCAACCCGGACCTCTCGGATGTCCACAACCTTGCGGAGCTTGTGGACAAGCTCAAGGGCCCGCGGGTCGTCTGGGTCATGGTCCCGGCCGGGGCGGCGACCCAGACGACCATCGATGAGCTCGGTGAACTGCTGTCCCCGGGGGACGTCGTCGTCGACGGCGGCAACTCCCGCTGGACGGACGACGAAAAGCACGCCGCGGAGCTCGCGGCCAAGGGGATCGGCTTCGTCGACTGCGGTGTCTCCGGCGGTGTGTGGGGCCTGGAGTACGGCTACGCGCTGATGTACGGCGGCGACGCCGAGCATGTGGCGAAGGTGCAGCCGATCTTCGACGCCCTCAAGCCCGAAGGCGAGTTCGGCTCCGTCCACGCCGGGAAGGTCGGCGCGGGCCACTTCGCGAAGATGGTCCACAACGGCATCGAGTACGGCATGATGCAGGCCTTCGCCGAGGGCTGGGAGCTGCTGGAGGCCGCGGACTCCGTCACCGATGTCCGCGAGGTCTTCCGCTCGTGGCAGGAGGGCACGGTCATCCGTTCCTGGCTGCTCGACCTGGCCGTCCGCGCCCTGGACGAGGACGAGCACCTGGAGAAGCTGCGCGGCTACGCGGAGGACTCCGGCGAGGGCCGCTGGACGGTCGAGGCGGCGATCGACCACGCCGTGCCGCTGCCCGCGATCACCGCGTCCCTGTTCGCGCGCTTCGCCTCCCGCCAGGACGACTCGCCGCAGATGAAGATGGTCGCCGCGCTGCGCAAGCAGTTCGGTGGTCACGCGGTCGAGACCAAGAAGTAACCACCACGCACGTTCAGGGAGGCCGGCGGCGCCCCGCCGCAGCGTGACATGCACGTATCGCATCTGTCGCTCGCCGACTTCCGCTCGTACGCCCGGGTCGAGGTCCCGCTCGACCCGGGCGTCACGGCTTTCGTCGGCCCCAACGGCGAGGGCAAGACCAACCTGGTCGAGGCGGTCGGCTACCTCGCGACACTCGGCAGCCACCGGGTCGCCTCGGACGCTCCGCTGGTGCGGATGGGGGCCGAGCGCGCGATCATCCGGGCGGCGGTCGTGCACGGGGACCGGCAGCAGCTCATCGAACTCGAGCTCAATCCGGGCCGGGCGAACCGGGCCCGGATCAACCGCTCCTCCCAGGTCAGGCCGCGTGATGTCCTCGGCATCGTCCGGACGGTCCTCTTCGCCCCCGAGGACCTCGCCCTGGTCAAGGGCGACCCCGGCGAGCGCCGCCGTCTCCTCGATGAGCTGATCACCGCCCGCGCGCCCCGGATGGCCGGAGTGCGCTCGGACTACGACCGCGTGCTCAAGCAGCGCAACACCCTGCTCAAGAGCGCCGCGATGGCCCGACGCCACGGCGGCCGTTCCATGGATTTGTCCACCCTCGACGTATGGGACCAGCACCTCGCCCGAGCCGGAGCCGAGCTGCTCGCCCAGCGCCTGCACCTCATAGCCGCGCTCCAGCCGCTCGCCGACAAGGCATACGCACAGCTGGCGCCGGGCGGTGGGCCGGTCGCGTTCGACTACCGGGGATCCGTAGGCGAGCGGCTCGCCGAGGCGAGCACCCGTGAGGAGCTGTACGCGCTGCTGCTCGAGGCGCTCACCGACGCGCGCAAGCAGGAGATCGAGCGCGGAGTGACGCTGGTCGGCCCGCACCGCGACGACCTGGTGCTCAAGCTGGGCCAGCTGCCGGCGAAGGGGTACGCGAGCCACGGCGAGTCCTGGTCGTACGCGCTGGCGCTGCGCCTGGCGTCGTACGACATGCTGCGCGCCGAGGGTGCCGAGCCGGTGCTCGTACTGGACGACGTCTTCGCCGAGCTGGACGCGCGGCGCCGCGAGCGGCTGGCCGAGCTGGTCGCGCCCGGCGAGCAGGTGCTGGTCACGGCCGCGGTGGAGGAGGACGTGCCGGACGTGTTGGCCGGGGCCCGCTATGCGGTATCGGGCGGCGTGGTGGAGAGGGGGGCCGTGTGAACGGGCCGAGCGAGCCGCCCACCGAGGCCGGCCGGCAGCCGGAGCCTGCCGCGAAGCCGGGGGACGGGCCCTCAGGCGTGGATCTGGCGCGGGTCGCGCTGCGCGCCGCCAAAGAGCAGGCGCGGGCGCGCGGCGCCGCTGCCCAGCAGAAGAAGCAGGCCCGCCGCGGAGGCCTGCGATCCGGTGCCCGAGCGGACGGTCGTGATCCGCTCCCGCTGGGCGCGGCGATCAGCCGATTGATCACGGAGCGGGGATGGGAGACCCCGGCGGCGGTCGGCGGGGTGATGGGCCGCTGGCCGCAGCTGGTGGGACCTGAGATCGCGCAGCACTGCGCGCCGCAGCGGTACGACGAGGACGCGCGGGTGCTGACCGTCCAGTGCGATTCGACGGCGTGGGCGACGCAGCTGCGACTGCTGGCGCCGCAGCTGGTGGCCAGGCTCAATGCCGATCTCGGTCAGGGCACCGTGAAGCTGATCAAGGTGCTGGGGCCGGGCGCCCCGCAGCGCCGTTTCGGTCCTCTGCGCGCCCCTGGCAGCAGGGGCCCCGGCGATACCTACGGGTGATGGAGCCGCACCTAAGGGTGACCGGGCTGCCCTCAGGCGAGCAAACACAAAAGGGACGTTCCTCACCGTAGCGAAGAGTTGACGCTCGGAAGCGCTGAACGCCGCTGTGAGGCTCCTGGAGCCCTGGCCCGCATATAGGGATGCGGCGGATGCCGGTTCAGGGCGGCACATGCGGACTCAGGCGCCTGCAAACCCCTATTCATGTCGGCGCTACCGGTAGACTGGTACCAATCCCGCCCACTCGCGGAACATGTCGAACGACGCAGCCGCTCCGGATGACCGGAGACGGCTCGTGCTGTGCCAGAAAGGGCGCTTCGTGGCCGATTCCGGCAACCCCAACGAGAACATCACCGCTTCCAGCACCGAGGGAGCCGCTGTCGGCTCCGCCGAGGGCTCTGCGACGACGGACAAGTCGTCGTACGACGCCAGCGCGATCACCGTCCTCGAGGGTCTGGACGCGGTCCGCAAGCGGCCCGGCATGTACATCGGTTCGACCGGTGAGCGGGGCCTGCACCACCTTGTGTACGAGGTCGTCGACAACTCCGTCGACGAGGCCCTGGCCGGGTATGCGGACACCATCGACGTCACGATCCTCCCCGATGGCGGGGTGCGTGTGGTCGACAACGGCCGCGGTATCCCCGTGGGCATTGTCCCCTCCGAGGGGAAGCCCGCCGTCGAGGTCGTGCTGACCGTCCTGCACGCCGGCGGCAAGTTCGGCGGCGGCGGCTACGCCGTGTCCGGTGGTCTGCACGGCGTCGGTGTCTCCGTCGTCAATGCGCTGTCCACCAAGGTGGCCGTCGAGGTCAAGCGGGACGGTTACCGCTGGACGCAGGACTACAAGATGGGCGTGCCGACGGCTCCGCTGCAGCGGAACGAGCCCGTCGACACCACCGGGACCAGCGTGACCTTCTGGGCCGACCCGGACATCTTCGAGACCACCGAGTACTCCTTCGAGACGCTGTCCCGGCGTTTCCAGGAGATGGCGTTCCTGAACAAGGGGCTGACCATCTCGCTGACCGACGAGCGCCCCGACCACGTCGACGAGGACGGCAGGCCGCTGTCGGTCCGGTACCACTACGAGGGCGGCATCGTCGACTTCGTGAAGTACCTGAACTCGCGCAAGGGCGAGCTGGTGCACCCCTCGGTCATCAGCATCGAGGCCGAGGACCGGGAGCGGATGCTCTCGCTCGAGATCGCGATGCAGTGGAACTCGCAGTACAGCGAGGGTGTCTACAGCTTCGCGAACACGATCCACACGCACGAGGGCGGTACCCACGAGGAAGGCTTCCGCGCCGCGCTGACCAGCCTGATCAACCGCTATGCGCGCGACAAGAAGCTGCTCCGGGAGAAGGACGACAACCTCACGGGTGAGGACATCCGCGAGGGCCTGACGGCGATCATCTCGATCAAGCTCGGCGAGCCCCAGTTCGAGGGCCAGACGAAGACCAAGCTGGGCAACACCGAGGCGAAGACGTTCGTGCAGAAGATCGTGCACGAGCACCTCAGCGACTGGCTGGACCGCAACCCGAACGAGGCCGCGGACATCATCCGCAAGGGCATCCAGGCCGCGACGGCCCGGGTGGCGGCCCGCAAGGCGCGGGACCTGACCCGCCGCAAGGGCCTGCTGGAGACCGCGTCGCTGCCGGGCAAGCTGTCGGACTGCCAGTCCAACGACCCGTCCAAGTGCGAGATCTTCATCGTCGAGGGTGACTCCGCAGGCGGCTCGGCGAAGTCGGGACGTGACCCCGAGTACCAGGCGATCCTGCCGATCCGTGGCAAGATCCTGAACGTCGAGAAGGCGCGGGTCGACAAGATCCTGCAGAACCAGGAGATCCAGGCGCTGATCTCGGCCTTCGGCACCGGCGTGCACGAGGACTTCGATATCTCCAAGCTCCGCTATCACAAGATCATCCTGATGGCGGACGCCGATGTCGACGGTCAGCACATCAACACACTGCTGCTGACGTTCTTGTTCCGCTTCATGCGGCCGCTGGTCGAGGCCGGTCACGTGTACCTGTCCCGCCCGCCGCTGTACAAGATCAAGTGGAGCAAGGACGACTTCGAGTACGCCTACTCCGACCGCGAGCGCGACGCCCTGATCGAGCTCGGCCGGCAGAACGGCAAGCGGATCAAGGATGACTCGGTCCAGCGCTTCAAGGGTCTGGGTGAGATGAACGCCGAGGAGCTGCGCGTCACCACCATGGACATCGACCACCGCGTCCTCGGCCAGGTGACCCTGGACGACGCGGCCCAGGCCGACGACCTGTTCTCGGTGCTGATGGGTGAGGACGTCGAGGCACGGCGCTCGTTCATCCAGCGCAACGCCAAGGACGTCCGCTTCCTCGACATCTGAGTCGGCCCTCCCCCGCGCTTCGGCCGGGGGACTCAAGCCGCACCTCGAAAGGATTTTTGACCAGCCATGGCCGACGAGACGCCCAACATTCCCGAGGGCCCTGCCATCCCGACGCCCGTCACACCCGAGGGCGAGCCCGCTTCTGTCGAAGGCGTGGGCCTTCGGGTCGAGTCGGTGGGCCTCGAGACGGAGATGCAGCGCAGCTATCTCGACTACGCGATGTCCGTCATCGTGTCGCGTGCGCTGCCCGATGTCCGTGACGGTCTCAAGCCCGTGCACCGCCGGGTGCTGTACGCGATGTACGACGGCGGTTACCGGCCCGAGCGGGGCTTCTACAAGTGCGCCCGCGTGGTCGGCGACGTCATGGGTACCTACCACCCGCACGGTGACGCCTCGATCTACGACGCCCTGGTCCGCCTGGCCCAGCCGTGGTCGATGCGGATGCCGCTGGTCGACAGCAACGGCAACTTCGGCTCCCCGGGCAACGACCCGGCGGCGGCCATGCGCTACACCGAGTGCAAGATGGCGCCGCTGTCGATGGAGATGCTCCGGGACATCGACGAGGAGACCGTCGATTTCCAGGACAACTACGACGGCCGTAACCAGGAGCCGACGGTTCTGCCGTCGCGCTTCCCGAACCTGCTGATCAACGGCTCGGCCGGAATCGCGGTCGGTATGGCCACCAACATCCCGCCGCACAACCTGCGGGAGGTGGCCGCCGGTGCCCAGTGGTACCTGGACCACCCCGACGCCTCGCACGAGGAGCTGCTCGAGGCCCTGATCGAGCGGATCAAGGGCCCGGACTTCCCCACCGGTGCGCTCGTCGTGGGCCGCAAGGGCATCGAGGAGGCGTACCGCACCGGGCGCGGCTCGATCACCATGCGGGCCGTGGTCGAGGTCGAGGAGATCCAGAACCGGCAGTGCCTGGTGGTCACCGAGCTGCCGTACCAGGTCAACCCGGACAACCTCGCGCAGAAGATCGCCGACCTGGTGAAGGAAGGCAAGATCGGCGGCATCGCCGACGTCCGGGACGAGACCTCCTCGCGTACGGGCCAGCGTCTGGTGATCGTGCTCAAGCGGGACGCCGTCGCCAAGGTCGTCCTGAACAACCTCTACAAGCACACCGATCTGCAGACCAACTTCGGCGCGAACATGCTCGCGCTGGTCGACGGGGTGCCGCGCACGCTGTCGCTGGACGCGTTCATCCGGAACTGGGTGACGCACCAGATCGAGGTCATCGTCCGGCGGACGAAGTTCCGGCTGCGCAAGGCCGAGGAGCGGGCCCACATCCTGCGCGGTCTGCTCAAGGCCCTGGATGCCATCGACGAGGTCATCGCGCTGATCCGGCGCAGTGAAACGGTCGAGATCGCGCGCGGTGGCCTGATGGACCTGCTGGACATCGTCGAAATCCAGGCGAACGCGATCCTCGAGATGCAGCTGCGCCGGCTGGCGGCTCTGGAGCGGCAGAAGATCCTCCAGGAGCACGACGAGCTGCAGGCGAAGATCCAGGAGTACAACGCGATCCTCGCCTCGCCTCAGCTGCAGCGGCAGATCATCAGTCAGGAGCTGACGGCGATCGTCGAGAAGTTCGGCGACGACCGGCGCAGCAAGCTGGTGCCCTTCGACGGCGACATGTCCATGGAGGACCTGATCGCCGAGGAGGACATCGTCGTCACCGTCACGCGTGGCGGCTATGTGAAGCGCACCAAGACGGACGACTACCGTTCGCAGAAGCGCGGCGGCAAGGGCGTACGCGGCACGAAGCTGAAGCAGGACGACATCGTCGACCACTTCTTCGTGTCCACCACGCACCACTGGCTGCTGTTCTTCACCAACAAGGGCCGGGTCTACCGGGTCAAGGCCTACGAGCTGCCGGACGCGGGCCGCGACGCGCGCGGTCAGCACGTCGCGAATCTGCTGGCCTTCCAGCCGGATGAGCAGATCGCGCAGATCCTGGCGATCCGGGACTACGAGGCGGCCCCGTATCTGGTGCTGGCCACGAAGTCCGGCCTGGTGAAGAAGACGCCGCTGAAGGACTATGACTCGCCGCGCTCGGGCGGTGTCATCGCCATCAACCTGCGGGAGATGGAGGACGGCCGCGAGGATGAGCTGATCGGTGCGGAGCTGGTCTCGGCGGCGGACGATCTGCTGCTGATCAGCAGGAAGGCGCAGTCGATCCGGTTCACCGCGTCCGATGAGGCACTGCGGCCGATGGGCCGCGCGACCTCCGGTGTGAAGGGCATGAGCTTCCGAGACGGTGACGAACTCCTCTCGATGAATGTCGTCCGGCCCGGTACGTTCGTGTTCACCGCCACCGACGGTGGATACGCCAAGCGGACGAACGTCGACGAGTACCGCGTCCAGGGCCGTGGCGGCCTCGGTATCAAGGCCGCCAAGATCGTGGAGGACCGTGGTTCGCTGGTCGGCGCTCTGGTTGTCGAGGAAGGTGATGAGATCCTCGCGATCACGCTGAGCGGTGGTGTGATCCGGACACGGGTCAACGAGATCAGGGAGACGGGCCGTGACACCATGGGCGTCCAGCTGATCAACCTGGGCAAGCGCGATGCCGTGGTCGGCATCGCCCGGAACGCCGAGGCCGGCCGTGAGGCTGAAGAGGTCGAGGAAATGGCCGACGCAGCAGCAGAAGCCCAGGCCGAGGCCGAGGCGGCCGAGGGCACGGAGCCCGCGGCCGAGATCTGAGGGAGTAGACCGTGAGTGGAGCCACGGGCACCGAGTCGGGCGGACCGGCAGCCGAGGGGAACTACCCCTCGGGGTCTCCGGCCATGACAGGGAGCGCCCGTGGCTCCGCCGGCGCGGGCGGCGCGCCGCAGGACGGTGCACGTCAAGGTGATTCCCAAGGTGGGGGGACGACGGTGACGGACATGCGTCAGCCACAGCCACAGCCATATCCGCAGCAGCCGCCGTATCCGCAGGCGCAGCCCGCGCAGCCGTACCACCCGCCGCAGGCCTACCCGGCGCCGGGGAGCGGTGCACAGGACACCGGCGGGCAGGCGGCCGGGCAGATTCCCCAGCAGGCGGTGCGACGGCCGCGTACGGGCGCCGGTACGACGCCGCGTACGCGCAAGGCGCGGCTGCGGGTGGCCAAGGCGGACCCGTGGTCGGTGATGAAGGTCAGCTTTCTGCTCTCCATAGCGCTGGGGATCTGCACGATCGTGGCGGTCGCGGTGCTGTGGATGGTGATGGACGCCATGGGTGTGTTCAGCACTGTCGGCGGGACCATCAGCCAAGCGACCGGGTCGAATGCAGGCGGTTTCGATCTGGAGCAGTTCCTGTCGCTGCCGCGGGTGCTGATGTTCACGTCGATCATCGCGGTGATCGACATTGTCCTGGCCACCGCGCTGGCGACGTTGGGTGCCTTCATCTACAACTTCTCGGCAGGCTTCGTGGGTGGCGTGGAGCTCACGTTGGCCGAGGACGAGTAGGCCCCTACCAGGAGCGCTCGTTAGCGCGATTTTGGGACCTGGGCGAGTGTGCGCTAACCTTTCGGTGCAGCGCGGGGCTATAGCTCAGACGGTTAGAGCGCTTCCCTGATAAGGAAGAGGCCACAGGTTCAAGTCCTGTTAGCCCCACCGCGGTGATCGGCCCGGATGGAGATTCTCTGTCCGGGCCGATTCGTTTGTCCGTTCAGGCAGTTGCCGCCGCATAGGTCACCAATCGGTATCGGCCGGTGTGTATAGTCGGGCGCCAGAGGTCTCCTAGTCACAGAAAGACGAGGTCGCGCGGTGAAGAAGCTTCTCCTGGTCGCACTGGCCGCCATCGGCGGGCTCCTCGTGTACCGCCAGATCCAGGCGGATCGCGCCGAGCAGGATCTGTGGACGGAGGCGACCGACTCCGTGCCCGCAGGTTCTGGTGTGTGAGACGAACAGTCCTTGACGGGCCCCGGCTGCTGTGCGGCCGGGGCTTCGTGCTGTCGCGGGGCCGAGCGGGCTCCTGAATTCGCGTTAGCACTGCATTTCCTTGCGGAAGCAAAGTTTTGTCGCAGTGTCTGGAGCGCACGGGCGACCAGCTGTGAGGGCGGACTACGCCGGAGGCCTTCCGGCAGGATGGACCGGCCCGGGGGCCGATGACGACGAGGGGGCGTGCATGGGGCGGCGCAGCAGGGCGTGGACCGGCTTTGCCGCAGTGGCGGCGATATGCCTGCTGGCGGCGTTTCCGGGGCCGGCGCCGGCCGCGGCTGAGGACGGCTCGCAGGGCTTGCCGGCATACAAGACTGCCCCCGATGCGAAGGCTGTGCCCGGCGCGAAGAGCAGGGCCGACGCCGAAAACCTGGTCCCCGGCATCTACACCGGCACCATCGGCCCCGGAGACACGCTGTTCTACGGCATTGCCCTGGACGCGCACTCCAGCGCCTTCGTGTCGGCTGTGGCCGCGCCGGAGCCGGGCAGCTCGGTCGACTACGCCGACAGCATCTCCGTGTCCTTGCAGAGCAGGAACGGAATCAGATGCGACATCGGCGCCGCGACGTTCGGTGTGAGCAGGCAGGCGCGGCCGATCGCCGACTACGCCGCTCGTGTCGTCCGTCCCCGTGCGAACTGCCGGCAGGCGGGCCAGTACTACGTGCGGGTGGAGCGTAAGAGCGATATGACATCCGACCACCGCCGCTGGCGCATCGAACTGCGCTATATGTCCGAGCCGGGGGTGCTGGGCGGGTCGACGGCGCCGCCGGGCCCGGACTGGAACTCCGCGCCCCCGACCCCGCCGAGGGGCGAGGGGCAGCTCCGCCGTGGCGGAACCGGCTTCAACGACGCCCGGGCGCTGAAGGCCGGGGCGTGGAGGGACAGGCTGAGGCCGGGTGAGACCCGGTTCTACAAAGTGCCGCTCGACTGGGGCCAGCAGCTGACCGTCACCGGCGAGCTGGCCGAGGCGGCGAAGACCGGGAGCCGTGGGTTCGCGATCAACGGCATGGGGCTCGAGCTGTACAACACCGCGCGCGGACTCGTCGACGGGCGCTCCCTCGGATACGACGGCCGGCGGAAAGCCGTCTCCCTGGGGCCGACGGCCCCCGTCGCGTACAACAACCGGTTCGTCGTCTCCGCCAAGGTCAGCGGGATGCGCTTCAGCGGCTGGTACTACCTCGCGGTGAGCCTCCATCCGGACGTCGCCAAGTTCACGAACGGAACCGTGCCGCTGACCCTGCGGCTCAATGTCACGGGCACGCCGAAGCAGGGGCCTCGATACGACGGCAATGCGGAAGCGGCCGGGTTCGGCGTCACCGAGGGAGACAGGGAGGCGGCGCAGAAGGGGCATACCGCCGCGGACAGCGCCCACAGCAACGCGCTGCGGATCGTCGCCGCGGCGGCGTTCGGGGCCGGTACGGCCCTGCTGCTCGGGCTGGGAGTGTGGGCGCTGCTCGCGCGGCGACGTGCGTCGGCCGCCGGGGCCGCCGTGCCCCAACAGCCCTGGCCGTCGGCTCAGGACGAACAACCCTCGTACAGCGGGGAGTCGCGGCGCGACCGGCAGCCGCAACAGGATCCACGGTACGGGCCGCCGCCCGGCTGGTGACTCAGCTCGCCGCCAGCGCCCAGAAGCCGACCGCGAAGCACAGCAGCGCCACGACCAGCACCGGGACGGCCACCTTGGGGGGTGGTCCCGGTCGGCGATGCCGGGCGCCGGAGCGCGCCAAGCCGGGGGCGGGAACCTGCGGGTCTCCAGCGGTGTATGGACGAGTGGAAGCGTCATCGCGCTGCGCCACGGACGCCGGAGTGGGGGGACCGGCGGAATCCGGCGCGGCTATGGGGATGGGGGCGGACGGATGCGATGTCTGGGGCGTGTGGGCCGGTGGTGGGGGAGTCTGCGGAGCGGGGGTGGGCGTGTGTGTCGGCGCGTACGGGGGTGGCGTCGGGGTGCTCGGGTGTTCGGGCTGTGGCATCGGGCGCTGCGCGGGAGGAGCGAGGGGGAAGCTTCCCGTGTCCGACATCGACGGCTCGTACGGCGCGGGCGGGGCCGTGTAACCGTCACTGACCGGTCGGCCGGAGGTCGGACCGTCCGGGCCGAAGCCTTCGGGAAGCGGCCCGAGGTGGTCGAACACCTCGACCGCCTCCTCCTCGATGGTGGTGTCGGGCAGCATCTCGGCTGCGGCGGCGAGGGCCTTGCGGGCTCCCGTGGCGGTACGGAAACGCATCAGCGGGTCCGGCTGCAGAAGGCCGGCCAGCACCTGCCACAGCGGCTCCGCGATGCCCTCGGGCGCGCTTGGCACACCATGCAGCTCGAAGTGGTCGACCAGCGCCTGGGCGTCGGGTTTGGAGCCGGTCAGCAGATACAGGGCGACCAGGCCCACGGCGAACAGGTCCGCCGGGAAGTCCGGCTCCATGCCGGTCAGCTGCTCGGGAGCGAAGTAACCAGGTGTTCCCACCACATGGTTGGCGTCGGTGAGCCGGGGCTCACCCTTGCGCATCGCGATACCGAAGTCGGACAGCCGCAGATGCGGCCGTGCGGTTCCGGTGGCCTCCAGAAGGATGTTGGCGGGCTTGATGTCACGGTGCACCACTCCCTCGGAGTGCACCGCGGTGAGACCGGCCAGCAGCTGGTCCAGCAGCGTGCAGACGAAGCGGGGCGGGAGTGGACCGTAGTCCCCGATGAGGTGCGCGAGCGAGCCGCCCCTCACCAGGTCCATGGTGAACAACACCTTGTCGTCGTCCGCGGCCCAGCTCGCCGGGGCCAGGACGTGCGGATGGTCGATACGCAGAGCCTGCTCGCGCACGAACCGCAGCAGCGAGTGCGCATCGCTCTGCTGAAGGACCTTGGCGGCGACATAGCGCTGCCGCCGGTGGTCCCAGGCTCGCCAGACGGCGCCCACCCCGCCGCGGCCGATCGGGTCGACCAGCTCGTACCTGCCGGCGAAGACCTCACCCATCGCGCCGCGCCCGCCCCCTGCCGCTCAGCTCTGGTGCGCCTCGTAGTGGGCCACCGCCTCCGCGGTCCGCCCGGCGCCGTACACCCTGAGGAACTCTGCCAGTTCCGGCTGGGCCCCGGCGAGTACGTCCGCCGCTTCGAGAATGTCCCCGGCGGACGCCACCGACCGCAGCAGCGACTGGATCTCGCGGACCACACGCCGCACGGTGGGCGCACCGGAGCTGGAGGTGGTCTGGGAGCCCGTGCTGAGCACGGATCCGCCCGAGCTCCTCTTGATCTCCTCCATGCGGTCCGCAGCCTCGGCCGCGCTGACGCTCCCGTCCGCGACCTGGCCGGCCAGGTCCTGGAGCGCCTGGACCCGCTGTACGACCGCCGGATTGCCGATCTTCGCCCGCTGGCCGCTCATCAGCTGCGACAGCATCGGAGCCGACAGGCCGAGCACCGCGGCCAGGCGTGCCTGGTTCAGCCCCAGGTCGTCGATCAGGCGGCGGAAGAGGGCCCCCAGGGGCTCGCCGTACCAGCTGCGCTGCAGCTCCCGGGCTCTTGCGGTGGCTTCCTGCTGCGCTGCATCCATGGCGACTCCCCTTCGCTGCTGCTTCGCTGCTGCGAACCTCGCGCGACATCCTATGGAGCGCGACAGCCGATCGGGAGTCTTATCCTTTTGCGAGATCCACGCGGATACCCGGTACTCTGGTCTGCGGCAAACGCCGGTCAGCATGCTGCACCGGCGGATCCACCATCCTCGGGGCCTTAGCTCAGTTGGTAGAGCGCTGTCTTTGCATGGCAGATGTCAGGGGTTCGACTCCCCTAGGCTCCACCCCGAAACGCCGAGCGGCGGGAGACACGAGGTCTCCCGCCGCTCGGCTTGTGCAGCTCAGCTTCGGTCCGTGAGATCAGCCCTGGTCGTCGCGGTCGCCGGACTCCGCCTGCCTGGCCTGGACCTCCGGGTCGAGTGCGGACTGCCCGCTGCCGTCCACCGAGGTGAGCGGCGGGCGGTCGCCGAGCTCGGTCGCCGCCGGGGGTTCGACCAGCCAGTCGGGGTTGGCCTGCTTGTCCCACCACTTCCAGACGGCCACGGCGGCTCCTGCCAGCGCGCTGAGCACCACAAACCGCTTGGCCGCCCGCCCCGCCCGGGCCCGGCGCCCTCGACGCTTCATGAGCTTCTTGATGTCCGCGGGCGACACCTGTCCGCGAAGGGCGGCGGCGGCAGCGGTGCCCCGCGAGATCGCCTCCTCGCGGGCGGGTCCCGCGGCGGCCTTGGCGTGCTCCAGCTTCGGACCGGTGTAGTCGGCGGCCTGCCGTGCGGCCTTGCGGGCGCGCTTGGCGGCCTGGGTCGCGGCGGCGTCGACTCTCGGCGGCAGCGCCTGGCGGGCGTGCCGGATGCGGGGTTGCAGATGCGCGTCGTACTGAACGATGGCGGTCTTACGGGCATGCCGCGCGGCGTGGGACATTTTCGGCGCAAGCCGTGCGCGGGCCCCGTGCGCATAGCGCACGGCGTGGTCCTTCGCTGTGCCGGCGTATGGCGCCACCACCTCCGCCGCGTGCAGCACGCTGTCCTTCGCGGTACCAGTCGCGGCGCGCACGCTGTCCATGCGGGTCACGGAATCCTCCTCTTCGGTGGCGGTACGGTTTTCGCCTTTCCACCCAAAACGAGATCATGCCCGCTCGCAGGGTGTACGGCATGTGCGGACAGGCATCCGGGTCATGCTCGACCAAACACACCAAAACGGCGAAACGTCGAAACAGCGTATTGGTGGCTTCTGCTGACAATGCCACGGTTGATCGCGTCGCGCGCCGCTTCCGCGGTTACGCGGCGCAAGACTGTCCATGCAAGGATCAGGAGACGTCAGTGAAAACTACGGAAGGCTGATCGTGGCTGAGCAGCTCTACGCCACCCTGAAGACCAACCACGGCGACATCGACATCCGGCTTCTGCCGAACCACGCGCCGAAGACGGTCAAGAACTTTGTCGAGCTCGCCAAGGGCGAGCGCGAGTGGACTCACCCGCAGACCGGCAAGCGGTCCACGGACAGGCTGTACGACGGCACGGTCTTCCACCGGGTGATCAGCGGCTTCATGATCCAGGGCGGCGACCCGCTCGGCAACGGCACCGGCGGCCCGGGCTACGAGTTCGCCGACGAGTTCCACCCCGACCTCGCCTTCACCAAGCCGTACCTGCTGGCCATGGCCAACGCCGGTCCGGGCACCAACGGCTCGCAGTTCTTCATCACCGTCGCGCCGACGGCGTGGCTCACCAACAAGCACAGCATCTTCGGTGAGGTCGCCGACGAGGCCAGCCAGCGTGTCGTGGACGCCATCGCGGCCACCCCGACCAATCCGCGCACCGACCGCCCGCTCGAGGACGTGGTGATCGAGTCGGTGGTCGTGGAGACCCGCTAGGGCTGACCGTACGCCCTCCCGGAGCGGCAGTAGGGCAGTACGGGAACCAACCCGCCCCGCCCGTCCGTAAAAAGGAAGGGCGGGGCGCCCGCTCGTTCGCGGGGGGACGCCGGAAGCCGGACAGGCGGGAGTATTGCCTGGAGGGGACGGCGGAGAAGACGAGGAGAGCGCGATGGATCAGGCGCCAGGAAGTCCGGAGACTCCGGCGGCCGCGGGCGGCTCGCGCGTGTGCTACCGCCACCCCGACCGCGAGACCGGCATCAGCTGCACCCGCTGCGGGCGGCCGATCTGCCCGGACTGCATGGTCGACGCGTCCGTGGGCTTCCAGTGCCCGGACTGTGTGCGGTCCGGGGCGGGCACCGGCCACGCCCCGCACGTGTCCCGGCCGCGCACCATCGCGGGCGGCACCGTCACGGCCGACCCCCGGCTGGTCACCAAGATCCTGCTGGGGCTCAATCTCGCGGTATGGTTCGCGGTGCTCGGCGTCGGCAACCGGCTCATCAACGCTCTGGACCTGGTCGGCCTGGTGCGCGACCCCATGACGATGCAGGTGGTGGGTGTCGCCGAAGGGCAGTGGTACCGCCTGCTGACCGCGATGTTCCTGCACCAGCAGGTGATGCACATCCTGTTCAACATGCTGTCGCTGTGGTGGCTCGGCCCGCCGCTGGAGGCCGCGCTCGGCCGTGTCCGCTTCCTCGCGCTCTATCTGCTCTCCGGCCTGGGCGGCAGCGCACTGTCGTACCTGCTCGCGGCACCGAACCAGCCCTCGCTCGGCGCGTCCGGTGCGATCTTCGGCCTCCTCGGCGCGACGGCCGTGCTGATGCGACGCATGCGGTACGACTTGCGGCCGGTCATCGCCCTGCTCGCACTGAATCTGCTCTTCACCTTCACCTGGCCCAACATCGCCTGGCAGGCTCACGTCGGCGGCCTGGTGGTCGGCGCCGCGGTGGCGTACGGCATGGTGCATGCCCCCCGCGAGCACCGCGCCCTCGTGCAGCCCGTGACCTGCCTGGTGGCGCTGCTGGCGATCGTCGCCATCGTGTGGGTACGGACCCTGGAACTCACCGGCTGAGCAGGCTGTATCCCCCGGGACAGCAGACTTGTCCACAGCGGGTGGCGGATCTTGTGCAGCTTGTGCTGAAGCTGTGCGGTGTATCTGGGTGCACTCGCACTGACCTGCGGTTTCGCAGTGTGCTCTATGGTCGGCAGGGGGCTTGTGGGACGTACCACCAGTCACACCGGCGTCAACCTACAAGTAGTTATCCACAGATCGTCTGACCTTTTCCCCATGTGGACAGGACCTGTGGATAACTCTGTGGGAAACCTGTGGGCAAGGCTTGCGACGGGGGCGGTACGCCGCTACTTCCACTGAGTCGAGACGACGAATCCCGCTGCGATGAAACCGAAACCCACCACGATGTTCCAGTTGCCCAGCGACCCGATCGGGAAGTCCCCGGTGGTCACGTAAAAGACGACGATCCAGGCCAGCCCGATGAGGAACATGGCCAGCATCAGCGGCGCCACCCAGCCACGGCCGCCGCCCAGGTCGATGTTCGTCTTTGCCGGCGGCGGCGTGAAGTCGGCCTTCTTGCGGATACGTGACTTCGGCACGAGGGACTCTCCTGTCGATGCGCTGCGTTACCGCGCAGGGATCTGGATCTTTCGCCGGGGCTGGGTGCGACGGGGAGCACGCCCTCACCCGGGCGTCAGTTAGCGTAGTGCTTCCGCGGCTTCGAAGGAGATAAGGGTACGGTGAGCGATTCAGCGGACGCCCCTGAGGGACGGTCCGGACAGACGCAGGCCCGCCGGTTCCGCCCGGTGCGGCTGCTGACAGCCGGGATCTTCGCGCTCGCCGGCCTGATCTTCTGGACGAGTTTCGACACCGCCCAGGGCACGAATCTGCGCACCGACGACTCGATGCTCAAGCTCTCCGACCTGATTCAGGCGCGCAGCCGCAAGAACGCCGAACTCGATGACCGGGCCGCCGCCATGCGTTCCGACGTCGACCGGCTGGCCCGGCGCGACAGCGGCGGCAGCAAGGCCCAGGACCGCAGGCTGGACGACCTGGAGCAGGCCGCGGGCACGCGGAAGCTCCGGGGCCGCGGCGTGACCGTCACGCTCACCGACGCCCCGCCGAATGCCACCGCCCGCATACCCGGCGTGCCCGAGCCCCAGCCCAATGACCTGGTCATCCACCAGCAGGACCTCCAGGCCGTGGTCAACGCGCTCTGGGAGGGCGGTGCTGAGGGCATCCGGGTCATGGACCAGCGGCTGATCTCCACCAGCGCGGTCCGGTGCGTCGGCAACACGCTGATCCTCCAGGGCCGTGTCTACTCGCCGCCCTACACGGTGACGGCGGTCGGCGACCCGGTTCGGCTGCAGCAGGCGCTCGCCGACTCCCGGACCATCCAGAACTACATGAGCTATGTCAACGCCTACGGACTCGGCTGGAACGTCGAGCAGCACAAGGCGGTGACTCTTCCCGGCTATTCCGGCACAGTGGACCTGCACTACGCGAAGCCCCAGGGCTAGAGTGCCGCGTCAGCCAGGGTTTGCCCGGTAGCGAGGTGACCTGGTGCGGTCAGCCGCAAGGCGCCGGATCGGCCTCGTAGTGGGCCTGCTCGGTCGATCGGGCAACGCAGCAGATGGCCGTGCCAGGGCGGCGAGCGGGGCAAACCCTGGCTGACGCGGCACTAGTCCGCTGGACGCGAGGGGGACCACCACCTGGTACACGTACCGCAGCGCCGCCAGGCCCTACCGCACGCTGCCCTCCGACATCGGCGTCATCGACCCCGTCCCCCGGCAGTCCGGCGTTCGCGCGGCCCGGCCGCTGTCTCGCCCTCACCACCTGCGATCCGCAGTGGGGCCACAGCCAGCGGCTGATCGCCTGGGCGCACCTGAATGCCACCCAGCCCGCCGAAAAGGGCGAACCGGCAGCTTTGCACAGCTGACCCACGTGGCCCACCCCCGGCCCCGTACTCTGGTCTCCGGCAATGGACTCGGTCATCGGCAAGTAGGGACAGCATGTACGGCTGGATCTGGCGGCGTCTGCCGGGGAACACATGGGTGCGGGCGCTGATCGCGCTCGTGCTCGTACTGGCGATTGTCTACGTGCTCTTCCAGTACGTCTTCCCGTGGGCGGAACCGATGCTGCCGTTCAACGACGTGACGGTCGACGGAGGAAGGGGAGGCAGCTGATGAGCGCGCGCATCCTCGTTGTCGACAACTACGACAGCTTTGTCTTCAACCTCGTCCAGTACCTCTACCAGCTCGGTGCGGAGTGCGAGGTGCGGCGCAACGACGAGGTCGAACTCGCCCATGCCCAGGACGGGTTCGACGGCGTCCTGCTGTCGCCCGGGCCGGGCACCCCCGAGCAGGCCGGCGTATGCGTCGACATGGTGCGGCACTGCGCGTCGACCGGGGTCCCCGTCTTCGGCGTCTGCCTGGGAATGCAGTCGATGGCGGTCGCCTACGGCGGTGTCGTGGACCGGGCGCCGGAGCTGCTGCACGGCAAGACGTCGCTGGTGACGCACGAGGGCGCCGGTGTGTTCCAGGGCCTGCCATCGCCCTTCACCGCCACCCGCTACCACTCGCTCGCGGTCGAACGGGGCACCGTGCCCGACGAGTTGCAGATCACCGCCTGGACGGAGTCCGGTATCGCGATGGGGCTGCGGCACCGCGATCTGCCGGTCGAGGGCGTGCAGTTCCACCCCGAGTCGGTGCTCACGGAGTGGGGACACCGAATGCTGGCCAACTGGCTGGTCGAGTGCGGGGATGTGTCCGCCGTGGAACGGTCGGCGGGGCTCGCGCCGGTGGTCGGCAAGGTCGGCGCGTGACGGCGCTCCGCCCCGAGCGCGATGCCGCCCGCGGTGACGGGGGCGCGTTCGAGGCGGCTGCCGGAGAGCCCCACGACCCGCTGAACGATCCGCTGCCGGGGCAGCAGAGCCGTTCGCCCTGGTTCAGCCCGCAGGCAGGGCCCGAGCAGTCGACCGGGGAGCCGACGACGTACGGCGGCAGGGCCGGGGACGCGGCCCGTGCCTACCAGGTGGCCTCCGGCGGGGACGATGTGTTCGGTGCGGGTGCCGGCCCGCAGGGCCAGTGGCCGGCGACCGGCCAGGGGACGACGGCGCAACCGTACGCACCGGCGGCGGACCCGTATGACCCTGCCGCCACCCCGCAGGGCATAGAACCGGAGCCGGGGCCCGGAACCGAAGCGGAACCGACGCTGCCGACCCTCGACGACGAGACCGTGGCGCTGCGCGTATCCAAGTCCGCAGCTGGACCCGTACGAGCCGTGGGTGGGCCGGAGGGCGGCGGACGGGCCGCGCGGCGGCGAGCGGCGCAGCAGGCCGCCCGGCGGCGTGGCGGGCATCGCGCTCGTGGGCGGCGGGCCGCCGGCCGGGGCTCCCGGGCGGCGGCCGGGACCGGCGCCGCGACCGGGGCTGCCGCGAAACCCGTTCCACGGTCCAGGGTGGAGGCCCGCCGGCTGGCACGGGCCGCCAAGGAACCGCCCGGCGTCATCGCCAGCCGCATCATCGGTGAGGCGTTCATCACGCTCGGCGTGGTGATGCTGCTCTTCGTCACCTACCAGCTGTGGTGGTCCAACGTGCTCGCCGGTCAGGAGGCGGGCGGCGCCGCGAACGACCTGCAGAAGCAGTGGGACAAGGGGGGCGAGCGCGACCCGGGGGTGTTCTCGCCGGGCCAGGGCTTCGCCATCATCTACATCCCCAAGCTGGATGTGAAGGCCCCGATCGCCGAGGGCATCGACAAGCACACCGTGCTCGACCGGGGCATGGTCGGCCACTACAGCCAGGGGCGGCTGAAGACGGCGATGCCATGGGACAAGCAGGGCAACTTCGCGCTCGCCGGGCACCGCAACACCCACGGCGAACCCTTCCGGTACATCAACCGCCTCAAGCCGGGCGACGAGATCGTCGTCGAGACGCGCAAGACCTTCTACACGTACAAGATGGCGAGCATCCTGCCGCAGACGTCGCCGTCCAATGTGTCCGTGCTGAAGCCGGTACCGCCGGGCTCGGGATTCACGGGGCCCGGCCGCTACATCACGCTGACGACCTGCACGCCGGAGTTCACCAGTACATATCGCATGATCGTCTGGGGCAGGATGGTCGACGAGCGGCCGCGCAGCAAGGGGAAACCGGACGCGCTCGTCGGCAGTTGAGGCAAGTGGCCGCCACGAGCGGCCGAGGCACGCGACTTGAAGAACAAGCGGCTCGGGTCTGCGGCTGGAGAGGCTGAAGCCGGTGGCTGAGCGGGACATGAAAAGAGAACGGGGCAGGTGCGGTGGCAGCGACGACCGAGCACGACCAGGACACCGGCACGCCCGGGTCACCACAGCCGCGGCCGCGCCGCCGCGCCCGGCATCGGATGGCCGCCGCCGTCAGCGTCCTCGGCGAACTGCTGATCACCGCAGGGCTCGTTCTCTCCCTCTTCGTCATCTACTCGCTGTGGTGGACGAACGTGCTCGCCGACCGTGAGGCGTCCAAGAAGAGCGACCGGATCCGCGACCACTGGGCGGCGCAGGGCCCCGGCAAGCTGGACACCAAGGACGGGATCGGCTTCCTGCACGTGCCGGCGATGGAGAACAGCGCGGTACTGGTCATCAAGGGCACCGGCACCAAGGTGCTCAACGAGGGTGTGGCCGGCTACTACACCCGCCCCGTGAAGTCCGCGATGCCGTGGGACAAGAAGGGCAACTTCACGCTGGCCGCACACCGCGACGGCCACGGTGCGAAGTTCCACAACATCCACAAGCTGAGGAAGGGTGACGCGGTCGTCTTCGAGACGCGCGACACCTGGTTCATATACAAGGTCTTCGCCACGCTGCCGGGGACCTCGAAGTACAACGTGGACGTGCTCGATGCCGTCCCGAAAGAGTCGGGGAAGAAGAAGCCGGGCCGCTACCTCACGCTGACGACGTGCACGCCGATGTACACCTCGAACTTCCGGTACATCGTCTGGGCGGAGCTGGAGCGTACGCAGAAGGTGGACGCCAAGCGCACCCCTCCGAAGGAGCTGCGCCAGCCGTAAGACGCCGCCGGCGGCCCGTCAGAGGCGCCGCACGCAGCAAGGAGCCCCGGCACCCGCGAGGGTGCCGGGGCTCCTTGCTGTGCCGTGCGACGGACCGGCTAGTCCCGGCTCCGGGTGGTGCCGTCGGTTCCGCCGAAGAACCCGCCGCCGTCGCCGCCGTTGTTACCACCGCCACCGGGCATGGTGGTCAGGTTGACGGTCTGGCCCTTCTGCACCTCGGTGCCGGGCTGCGGATCCGTGGCGACCACGATGGCGTCGCCCCCGGGCGCGGGCCCGACGTTGCCGACCGACAGACCGGCCTCACGGAGCGCCTTGCTGGCGTCCTTCACGGACTGGTTCCGCACGTCCGGCATCTGGATCTTCTCAGCTGCCTTGGTGACGGTCAGCGTGACGGTCGACCCCGGCTTGACCTCCTGGCCGCCGCCGGGAGTCTGATCGACCACCGTTCCCGGGGCCACGTCGGCGCGCTCGGTCTCCTGCGTGGTGACTGTCAGCCCCAGGTTCTCCAGCTGCTGCTGGGCCTGGGCGAGCTGCTGGTTCCGCACGTCCGGGACAGTGACCATGTCCGGCTTCTCCGCCACCGAGAGCACGATCGTGGCCGTCTTGGGCTTGTCCGCTCCCGCAGGCGGGTTCTGGTCGATGACGACGCCGGGGTTCCGGTCGGAGGGCACGGACTTCTTCTTGATGTTCGTGAAGCCCTTGTTCTCCAGGATCTTCCTGGCCTCCTCGTACTTCGCACCCTCGACGTCCGGGACGTTGATCAGCTTCGCGCCCGAGCACACGGTGACCCTGACGGTGCCGCCCTTGTCGATCCTGGTGCGCGGTTCCGGGGTCTGCTCGCTGATCTGGTTCTTCTCGACGTTGTCGCAGCGGGCCTCGCCGTCCTTGACAACGGTGAAGCCTCCGTTGTCGCCCTGCGCCTTGGCGCTGTCGAGCGTTTCGCCGACGAGGTTCGGCACCACCGGCCGGTCCGACGGGTTGCCGTTGCCGAACAGCTCCCGGCCGATGAAGATCGCGCCGATCAGCACCAGGATGCCCGCGACGACCAGCAGGACCGTCGACGTGCTGTTCCTGCCGCCGCCGCGGCGCCGGGCCGGGCGCTCGTCGTAGCCGTAGCCGCCGTCGTCCTCGCGCATGGGCGGCAGCATGGTGGTCTGCCCCGCCGGGCTCTGCGCGCGCAGGGCCGTGGTCGGCTGGTCGTCTCCGTACGCGCCGTAGCCGACGGCTCCCATCGCCGCGGTGGCCGCCACCGGCTGCTGGCCGTCGAGGGCCGCCTCGATGTCGGCGCGCATCTCGTCCGCCGACTGATAGCGGTAGTCCGGGTCCTTCATCAGCGCCTTGAGGACGATCGCGTCCATCTCCGGCGGAATCTCCGGATCGAACACGCTCGGCGGCTGCGGCTCCTCCCGCACGTGCTGGTAGGCGACCGCGACCGGCGAGTCGCCGACGAACGGCGGCCGTACGGTCAGCAGCTCGTACAGCAGGCAGCCGGTGGAGTACAGGTCGGACCGGGCGTCGACGGTCTCGCCCTTGGCCTGCTCGGGCGAGAGGTACTGGGCGGTGCCGATGACGGCCGCGGTCTGCGTCATGGTCATGCCGGAGTCGCCCATGGCGCGGGCGATGCCGAAATCCATGACCTTGACCTGGCCGGTGCGCGTGAGCATCACATTCGCCGGCTTGATGTCGCGGTGGACGATGCCGGCACGGTGCGAGTACTCCAGCGCCTGCAGGATGCCGACGGTCATCTCCAGCGAGCGCTCGGGCAGCAGCTTGCGGCCCGAGTGAAGCAGCTCACGCAGAGTCGACCCGTCGACGTACTCCATGACGATGTACGGGATCGAGACCCCGTCGACGTAGTCCTCGCCGGTGTCGTACACGGCGACGATCGACGGGTGGTTCAACGAGGCGGCCGACTGGGCCTCCCGGCGGAACCGGGCCTGGAACGTCGGGTCGCGCGCGAGATCCGCACGCAGTGTCTTCACCGCCACGGTGCGCCCGAGACGCGTGTCGTGGGCCAGATAGACCTCGGCCATGCCTCCTCGGCCGAGCACCGAGCCCAGCTCGTACCGGCCGCCGAGGCGACGCGGCTCTTCCATAGCTACTCCAGCCCTCTCCGTCATTCCCGACCGCACCGGTGTGGGTCCGGCGGTGTGCTGTTCCGGCCTACCGTACCCGGCACGCCACGCGGGTCCGGGCCGTGACCGTCACCTGATACCGGACCGGTACGGTCACCTGCGCGAATCGGTTCACGACGTGACCGGCGTCACTTGCTGCTGTCGAGCACCGCCTTCATCACGTTGCGTGCGATCGGCGCCGCGAGACCGCCCCCGGAGATGTCGTCGCGGTTGGCCGCACCATCCTCGACGACCACGGCGACGGCCACCGGGGAACCCTTGTCCGTCTTGGCGTACGAAACGAACCAGGCGTAAGGCTTCTCACTGTTGTCGACACCGTGCTGCGCGGTACCGGTCTTGCCACCGACAGTGACGCCCGGGATCTGGGCGTTCACGCCGGTGCCCGACTTGACGACGGTCTCCATCATCTGCTGCAGCTTCTGGGCGTTCTCCGGGGAGACAGGCTGGCTCATCTCCTTCGGCGAGTGCTGCTCGACCACGTTCAGGTTCGGGGCGCGCAGCTGGTCGACCATGTACGGCTGCATGAGCTTGCCGTCGTTGGCGATGGCGGCGCCGACCATGGCCATCTGCAACGGGGTGGTGGCGGTGTTGAACTGCCCGATGGCGGACATGGCGTTGCCCGGCCGGTCCATCTTCGTGTCGTAGATGCTCTTGTCCGCGCGGACCGGGGTGAAGACTTCCTTGTTGAAGCCGAACTTCTCCGCCTGCTTGACCATCTTGTCCCGGCCGACGTCGTCGCCGATCTTGCCGAACACGGTGTTGCAGGACACCCGCAGCGCCTCGCGGAGCGTGGCGTTCTTGCAGGGGATGTTGCCCTCGTTGTTGAGGTTCTGGGAGCTGAGCGGCAGCTTCCAGGGCAGCGGCGACTTGGTCGGCGCGTCGATGTCCGTGTAGAGGCCGTTCTCCAGGGCCGCCGCGGCGGTGACGAGCTTGAAGGTCGAGCCGGGCGGATACGTCTCGCGCAGCGCCCGGTTGAGCATCGGCTTGTCCTTGCTCTCGCCCAGCCCGACCCAGGCCTTGGAGTCCTTGTCGGAGTTGCCGGCGAACGCGGAGGGGTCGTAGCTGGGAGTGCTGGCGAGCGCGAGGATCGCACCGGTCCTCGGGTCGAGGGCGACGACGGCGCCCTTCTTGCTGCCGAGGCCGTTGTATGCGGCCCGCTGCGCCGCGGAGTCAAGGGTGGTGACGACCTGTCCGCCCTTCTGCTCCTTGCCGGTGACCATGTCGATCGTGCGGTTGAAGAACAGCCGGTCGTCGTCGCCGGTGAGGATGCCGTCGTTGATGGACTCCAGCTGGCTGGCGCCGAAGGCCTGCGAGGCATAGCCGGTGACCGGCGCCCACATCTTGCCGTTCTTGTATGTGCGCTTGTACTTGAAGTCGCTGCCGCCGGTCTCGGTGTGCCCGGTGATCGCCTTGCCGTCGACGATGATGTCGCCGCGCGGCACGCTGTAACGGGCAATGGCGACCCGGCGGTTGTGGGTGTCGGTCTTGAGCTCCTCGGCCTGGACGAACTGGACCCAGTTGACACGGATCAGCAGGGCGAGGACGAGCAGGCCGCAGAAGATCGCGACCCGGCGGAGGGGCTTGTTCACGGTCGGACCACCTGGGTCATCTCGGCATCGGTGGACGGGGCCGGGGCCGGTGCCGGCCTGCGCGCGGTGTCGCTGATGCGCAGCAGGATCGCTACGAGCGCCCAGTTGGCGATGACGGACGAACCGCCCTGCGCGAGGAACGGCATGGTCATACCGGTCAGCGGGATCAGGCCGGTGACGCCGCCGGCGACAACGAAGACCTGGAGCGCGAAGGCGCCGGAGAGGCCGACGGCCAGCAGCTTGCCGAACGGGTCACGCGCGGCGAGAGCGGTTCTCACACCGCGCTCGATCAGCAGGCCGTACAGGACGAGGATGGCCATGACTCCGGTCAGGCCGAGCTCCTCGCCGACGGTGGCGAGGATGTAGTCGCTCTTGGGGGCGATGCCGCCGATGAGGCGGGAGTAGCCCTGGCCGAGGCCGGAGCCGAGCATGCCGCCGGAGCCGAAGGCGTACATGGCCTGGGCGGTCTCGGTCACACCGCCGTTGGGCGCGAGCTCCAGCGGGTTGAGCCAGTTGTGCACACGGGCCTGGACGTGGCTCTCGAAGGAGGCCACCAGAACCGCTCCGAGCGCGCTGAGCAGCAGGCCGAAGACGATCCAGCTGGTGCGCTCGGTCGCGACGTACAGCATGATCACGAAGAGGCCGAAGAAGAGCAGCGAGGTGCCCAGGTCGGTCTCGAAGACCAGGATCATGAGGCTGAGGGCCCAGATCACCAGGATCGGGCCGAGGTCGCGTCCGCGCGGCAGGTACAGGCCCATGAAGCGGCGGCTGGCGAGCGCGAGGGCGTCGCGCTTGACCATCAGATAGCCGGCGAAGAAGACCGCGATGATGATCTTCGCGAACTCACCGGGCTGAAGGGAGCCGACGCCGGGGATGGTGATCCAGATCCGCGCGCCGAAGCGGGCGGGGAAGAACACCGGTGCGATCAGCAGGATCAGCGCGACCACCATGGAGATGTAGGTGTAGCGCTGCAGGATCCGGTGGTCCTTGAGGACGAACAGGACGCCGAGGAAGAGCGCGACACCGAGCGTGGACCACATGAGCTGGCCGGGGGCCATGGCTCCGCCGAGCTGGGGAGTGGTGATGGCCGGCTCCTGGTCGAGCCGCCAGATCAGCACCAGACCGAGGCCGTTGAGCAGCGTGGCGACCGGCAGCATCAGCGGGTCGGCGTACGGGGCGAACTTGCGCACCATCAGGTGTGCCACGCCCGCGAGGAGGCCCAGGCCCAAGCCGTAACCGAGCATGCCGGCGGGGACGCCGCCGCTCTTCGCCAAGCCGACGTTGGCGTAGGCGAAGACGGGGATCAGCACGGCGAAGATGAGCAGGGCGAGTTCGGTGTTGCGCCTGCTCGGGGCTCCTACGGCGCTGATCGTGGTGGTGTTACTGGTGCTGGTCATGACGTGTATTCGGCCCCCAGACTGCTACGGCTTGGTGCTGTCGCACTGCTTGGCCAGCTGCTGCTCCTGCTCCGACAGGGTGGGGCCGGGCGTCGGAGTGGGCTTGCTGGTGCTGGTGCTTCCGGTGGAGCGGGTGGCCGGCTTGCCGGTGGAACCGGACTGGCCCGACGGTTGCTGGGACTGTTGCTTCTCCCGGGCCTGCTGCTCGGCCTTCTGGCGTTCCTGCTCCTGCTGCTGGGCCGCCGCGGCACGCTTCTGGCACGCCGTGGCCTGCTTGCCGAGCTCTTCGACCTTGTCCCGGCCCTGGCTGAGGCTGCCGACCGCGATCGTGTCCTTGACCTGGTTCCGCTGGTAGGCGGGGAGGTACTTGAGTTCGATCTCGGGGTGGTCCTCGTCCACCTCGCTGAGGCTGATCCAGGCGAGGTCCTGGCTGATGCCGCGGTAGAGCGCGATGTGTTCGCCCTGGGTGCCCACGTAGTACTGGTTCTGGGTCCAGCGGTAGCCCTCGTACACCACTGCCCCGACAACGCCGAGGCAGAGAGCGGCAACCAGCGTGGGTTTGACCCACCGGCGGCGGCGCGGCTTGACGAAGTCCTCGTCGGAGTAGGTGCCGAAGCTGCCCTCGGGCATGGCGCCGATACCGGGGGCGCCACTGCCGGGCGGGCCGAAGCCGCCGGCCGGGGCCGCTCCGGGGGCCTGCGGCGGTACCGCGCGGCCGAGCCCGGACGCGCGGCCCGCGGGGGTCTGCATGGCGCCCCCGTCGAGCTGGTGCTGGGTCTCGGCGACGGCGCCGACGACGACGGGGGTGTCGTTGAGCTGCCCGGCGAGGGTGTCGGTGCCGTCGACGTCCAGGACATCGGCGACGATGCAGGTGATGTTGTCGGGGCCGCCGCCGCGCAGGGCGAGCTGGATGAGCTCCTGCACGGTCTCGTGCGGGCCGTGGTAGCCGGCGAGGGTGTCCTCGAGCGTCTGGTGGCTGACGACGCCGGAGAGGCCGTCGGAGCAGATCAGGTAGCGGTCGCCGGCCCGGACCTCCCGGATGGACAGGTCGGGCTCGACGTGGTCGCCGCTGCCCAGTGCCCGCATCAGCAGGGAGCGCTGGGGGTGGGTGGTGGCCTCTTCCTCGGTGATACGGCCTTCGTCGACCAGCCGCTGCACCCAGGTGTGGTCCTGGGTGATCTGGGTCAGGACGCCGTCGCGCAGCAGATAGGCGCGGGAGTCGCCGACGTGCACCAGGCCCAGGCGCTGGCCCGTCCACAGCAGGGCGGTGAGCGTGGTGCCCATGCCCTCCAGCTGGGGGTCCTCCTCGACCATGACGCGCAGCTGCTCGTTGGCGCGCTGCACGGCGGAGCCGAGGGAGGTGAGGATGTCGGAGCCCGGCACATCGTCGTCCAGCTGGACGAGGGTGGAGATCACCTCGGAGCTGGCGACCTCGCCGGCGGCCTGGCCGCCCATGCCGTCGGCGATGGCGAGGAGGCGCGGGCCGGCGTAGCCGGAGTCCTCGTTGCCTTCGCGGATCATGCCTTTGTGCGATCCGGCGGCGAAACGCAGTGAGAGACTCATGCGCACCTCGCCCGTCGGCTCGTGGTACATCCGCACGGTGCCCACCCTCCGGTCGGGAGCTTGTCCGGGCCAGTCGACGGCGCCGCCGCGGCTCGCTCGCTCCGCTCGCTCATGGTCGTACTACTTCCGCAGCTCGATGACGGTCTTGCCGATGCGGATCGGCGCGCCCAGCAGAATCGGTGTCGGGGTGGTGAGTCGGGTCCGGTCGAGATAGGTGCCATTGGTGGACCCGAGATCCTCGACGATCCACTGGCCGTCACGGTCCGGGTAGATCCTGGCATGCCGACTCGACGCGTAGTCGTCGTCCAGCACGATCGTCGAGTCGTGGGCCCGGCCGAGGGTGATGGTCTGCCCCTGCAGGGCGACCGTCGTGCCGGCCAGGCTGCCCTCGGAGACCACCAGCTTGGTGGGGGCACCGCGGCGCTGGCGGCCGCCGGACTGGCTGCGCTGCTGCGGAGGCTGGCGGCCGGCGGCGCCGGACTGCCGGGACTCGCCTCCTCGGCGCGCCGCGCGCTGGGTTACGCGCGTGCCGAACAGGTCGCTGCGAATGACCTGCACGGCGACGATGACGAACAGCCACAGTACGGCGAGAAAACCCAGCCGCATGACCGTCAGGGTCAGCTCTGACATTGCCCCCGCTTCACCCTTCGGCTTGCCGGTAAACGATGGTGGTGCTGCCCACGACGACCCGTGAGCCGTCGCGGAGCGTAGCGCGGCTGGTGTGCTGCCCGTCCACCACGATCCCGTTTGTGGACCCGAGGTCCTGGATCGTGGTGGGCGTTCCGGTGCGGATCTCGCAGTGCCGGCGGGAGACGCCGGGGTCGTCGATGCGCACGTCGGCCTCGGTGCTGCGGCCCAGCACCATGGTCGGGCGGGAGATCTGGTGGCGGGTGCCGTTGATCTCGATCCAGCGGCGGGTCTGCGTGCCGGGCAGCGGGCCCGCGCCGGGCGTCCGGCTCACAGGCGAGGGACCGGCTCCGGGGCGGGCGGCAGGCGGCGGGGAGGACGGCATGGGTGGTACGCCCGCGGGCTGCGCGGGGTAGCCGGACCGGTGGGAGGCGGCCGCCTGGCGGCGCGGTGGGCTCTGCGACTCGCTGGAGGCCAGGGTGCGGCTGCGGACGCGGTACAGGCCGGTGTCGAGGTCGTCGGCCTTCTCCAGGGTCACCTTGATCGAGCCCATGAAGGTGTAGCGCTGCTGCTTGGCGTAGTCGCGCACCATCCCGGCGAGCTCGTCGCCGAGCTGGCCGGCGTACGGGCTGAGCCGCTCGAAGTCCGGGGTGCTCAGCTCGACGATGAAGTCATTGGGAACGACGGTCCGCTCGCGGTTCCAGATCGTCGCGTTGTTGTCGCACTCCCGCTGGAGCGCTCCCGCGATCTCGACCGGCTGGACCTCGGACTTGAACACCTTGGCGAAGGTGCCGTTCACGAGACCCTCGAGACGCTGCTCGAAGCGCTTCAGTACTCCCACGGGGCACCTCCTTCCCTGATGCTCGTCTCGCAGTCGTTCTGGTACTGCTTACTGATCGTATCCACGAGCGGCAAACACACGTGGTTCCACTTCCCGCCCCTGTCGTTGGGTGTCGCCCCTCACAGATCCGGTACCGAGCGCCCTACGGGCCGGGTACCGGGGGCGCGCGGAGCCGGCTTGCTGCGCGCTGCCCACAGGGATCGTAGAGGGGGTCTTCGGACAGTGTCCCGCAACCGTCGCGGTACCTGGCCGGGTGGGGTGCTCGTGTGGGGCGGTGGGGCGGTGGGGCGGTGGGGCGGTGGGGCGGTGGGACGGTGCGGTGGCCGGGCGGCCGGATAGGCGTGTGAATCCACCCCTGACGTCGTGCTAATCTTCTCGATGTCGGAAGGCGCTCCCGCCCCGCCGGCGCCGGTAGGTCCAAGGGACGGGGAACCAGAAGACAACACCTTGCGCGGGTGGCGGAATAGGCAGACGCGCTGGATTCAGGTTCCAGTGCCCGCAAGGGCGTGGGGGTTCAACTCCCCCCTCGCGCACCATGAGGGAAACGGGCCTCTCCGAAGTGATGTATCTCACTTCGGAGAGGCCCGTTTCTGTTTGCTCTGTTGCCGGGCGCTGTTGCCTGGCGCTGCTGCCTGGCGCTGCGCGGTTCGGTTTGCGCGGTGTGCCAAGGGTCACCCGCCTCCTTGAGACCGATACCCGCTCCCGCCGCCGAGTTTCGGCGTTCGGTGGGGGCGTGGGGAAGATCGCGCCCGTTGCCCAGCGGACGGTGGGGCCCTTCGCGTCCCTGGACGACCGTATGAAGGACGTGCTGAAGGCCGCGACTCCCGGCAGCTGATCACAGCCGGCCACTCCTGCGCGCGGCCGTCTGGTACCGGGGCGGCCCCGGGAACGATGCGCACAGGGGGCGTGGAGCACTGGACTCCACGCCCCCTGTGGTGCGTTCGCGCTGCGGCCGGGCGAGTGCGGCAGGTCAGGCCGCGAGGCGGGCGGCGAGCGCCTTGGCCTTCTCGACGGCCTCCGCGTGAGCCTTCTCACGGGAGGCGTCGGCGAGTTCGATCAGCTCGGCCATCGCGGGGTTGCTGTGGGCCAGGGTCAGCTCCGGGACGATGAAGTCGACCTCAAGACCGAGCAGCCCGGTGAGCGCCTTCTCCATGTAGTTCTGGACGAACTCGAAGCCCTCGCGCGGGGTGCCCGGGGCGTACGAGCCGCCACGGCTGGCGACGACGGTCACCGGCGTTCCGGCGGCCGACGGGGAGTCGCCGGAGGTGCGGCCCATGATGATCACGTGGTCCAGCCATGCCTTGAGCGTGGAGGGAATCGTGAAGTTGTACATCGGCGCCCCGATCAGCACGGCGTCCGCCTTCTCCAGTTCCTCGGCCAGCTGCGTGCGCAGAGCGAAGGCGGCCTGCTGCTCGGCAGTGTGCTGGGCCGGGTCGCTGAAGGCCGCGGAGGCGCCGGCGACATCGAGGTGCGGCAGCGGGTCGGCGGCGAGGTCCCGGTAGATGACGGTGCCGTCGGGGTGCTGCTCCTCCCAGGCCTTGCGGAACGCGGCGGTCACGCTGCGGGAAGCCGAACCGGCCTCGGGGAAGAGGGACGAGTCGAGGTGCAGAAGCGTAGGCATGGGGCCCTCCGGTCAGTGGAAAATCCGTATGTAGCTATTGATAGCACAGTCACTTACTTTTCTACAGCCCCGAAGGGTGACGCAGTACTCTGGAGGCATGGCGGACGGGGCGGAGAGCGTGGAGAGCGTGCAGGGTGCGGGCCGCGGCGAGCAGGAGTGCCGGCAGGTCGATGGCGGGATGACGCGCGTCTTCGCGCTGTTCGGTAAGCGGTGGACAGGTCTGATCGTGTCCGTGCTGACGCAGCGGGCCGTGCACTTCGCCGAGCTGCGCAGGGCGATCCCGGGCATCAGCGAGCGGATGCTGTCCGACCGGCTGACGGAGCTGGCGGCGGCGGGCCTCGTCGTACGGGAGGTGGACGAGGGGCCGCCGCTGCGGGTCGCGTACCGGCTGACGGAGGCGGGGAAGGCGCTGGAGCCCGCGCTGAAGGAGCTGGGGCGGTGGGCGGAGCGGTATCTGCCGGACGCGGGCGGTTGCCCGGAGCAGTTCCGCCACTGAACGGTCGGCGGCCGGGCCGGGATGGATCACGGGGGATTCCGTCGTGATCTGAGTTATCCACAGGGTCTGACGGCTGTTGGCCACCGGGGGTACGGTCATGGCCAGTTGTGGTGTCGGTGCGGGGCGCTTCGGGGCTTGAGGAGGCGCTCACGGCGGGGAGGGGCGCGTCATGGCTGTGGCCGAGGGGCAGGCGCAGTGGGGGGAGCGGACGGGGCGTCAGCCGGATGGCGAGGCGCGCCGGTTGCCGTACGTGGCGGGGTTCGCGCAGTGGCCGGGCGGCTCGCGTGACCCGAAGCAGGAGGGGAAGGCGCTACGGGCCCGGGTGCCGCGGTCAGCGCACGGCGAGTTCGCGCTGCGGGCCGGGCGGCCGGACGCGGTCGCGGCGGTGGAGGAGTCCAGTGCCGGCCGGCTGCCTGAGCTGACACCGATACGCGTCGGCCGGATGGCCGCGACGCCTTTCGCGTTCCTGCGGGGCTCGGCCGGGTTGATGGCGTTCGACCTGGCGGGCGGTTCCGTCACCGGGATCGGCGCGCAGATCTGCGGGGACGCGCATGCCGCGAACTTCGGGCTCTATGGCGACGCCCGGGGCAGTCTCGTCATCGACATCAACGACTTCGACGAGACGGTGCGCGGCCCGTGGGAGTGGGACCTCAAGCGGCTCGCGGCCTCGCTGGTGCTGTCGGGCCGGGAGGCGGGGGCGGACGAGGACACCTGCCGTGAAGCCGCGTACGACGCCGTCGGGGCGTACCGCCGCACGATGCGGCTGCTGGCGAAGCTGCCGGTGCTGGATGCCTGGAACGCGATCGCGGACGAGGAGCTGGTGTCGCACACCGATGCCCGGGATCTGCTGGGCACACTCGAACGGGTCGAGGAGAAGGCCCGGCGCAACACCAGCGCGCGGTTCGCGGCCAAGTCGACCGAGGAGCTGCCGGACGGAAGCCGGCGCTTCACGGACGCACCGCCGGTGCTGCGGCGCGTGCCCGACGAGGTGGCGGCCGCGGTCGCCGCGGGGCTCGGCGGGTATCTGACGACGCTGCCGGAGGACCGGTTGCCGCTGCTGGCCCGGTACGCGGTGCATGACGTGGCGTTCCGGGTGGTCGGCACGGGCAGTGTGGGCACGCGGTCGTACGTGGTGCTGCTGCTCGACCACCGCGGCGAGCCGTTGGTGCTGCAGGTGAAGGAGGCGCGGCCGTCGGCACTGCTGCCGCATCTGGCGACGGCGGGGTCCGAGGTGCCCGAGGTGGAGCACGAAGGGCGCCGGGTGGTGCTCGGGCAGAAGCAGATGCAGGTGGTGAGCGACATCCTGCTCGGCTGGACCACGATCGAGGGGCGGCCGTATCAGGTGCGGCAGTTCCGGAACCGTAAGGGGAGCGTGGACCCGGCGGCGCTGTCCTGTGACCAGATCGACGATTACGGGCGGATGACCGGTGCGCTGCTGGCGCGGGCGCATGCGCACAGCGCCGACCCGCGGCTGATCGCCGGCTACTGCGGCAAGGGGGAGGAGCTGGACGAGGCCGTGGCGGCTTTTGCCGTGGCGTATGCGGATCGTACGGAAGCGGATCACGCGCAGCTGGTGGCGGCGGTGCGCGGCGGGCGAATAGCCGCTGAGCTCGGCGTGTGAGCCGGCGCGGCCCGGGGGGCTGTGGCGCGGGTGCGCGGGGTCCGGGCTCCCGGGGCTGGGGCTGCCGGAGCCAGTCGGCCCGCGTGGCCCGTAGGCTGGGCGGGTGACCAACTCGGAGGCCCAGCAGACGGAGCCCCAGGCCGGGGTGCAGGCTGATCAGGAAGCTGATCAGCGAACCGGTGAGGGGGCGCAGACCCAGTCGGAGGACGAGGCCACGCAGCGCCTGGAGCGGGCGGTGCTGGCCGCGGAGCAGGCGCTGATCGAGTTCGAGATCGCGGTGGAGACCTTCCGGGTGGAGGTGGAGAACTTCTCCCGGCTGCACCACCAGCGTCTCGGCCCGATGTACGCGCGGCTGGACGAGCTCGACGCGCTGATCGCCGAGGCGATCGCGGCGCGGACCGGCGATCCGGAGGACGTGCGACGGGCGCGGGAGGCGCGGGCCATGGTGCTGCCGATGCCGGGGGTCGAGGAGTTGTTCCACGGCTGGCTGGACTCCGAGGGGCTGTCGCCGGAGGCGACCGCGATGCTCAACGAGCAGCCGGTGACTCCGCCGCGCCGGGTGCGGCCGAGCGAGGAGGCCCGCCGGATCTACCGCGAGCTGGTGCGGCAGGCGCATCCGGATCTGGCGCGGGACGAGGCGGAGCAGGAACGGCGCGGCGCGTTCATTGCGCGGGTCAATGAGGCGTACGCGGCCGGTGACAAGGAAGGTTTGCGCGCTCTGGCCGAGGAGTGGGCCGCCGGGCCGAAGCAGGAGCTGCGGCCGAGCCGGAGCGAGGAGCTGTACGCCCGGCTGGAGTGGCTCGCCGACCGCAAGGAGCGGCTGGCCGCGGCCGCCGCCGAGATGGAGGCGAGCGCGATCGGCGCGATGCTGAAGATGGCGCCGGACGACCCGGACGCGCTGCTCGACGAGATCGCCGAGCAGCTGCTGGCGCAGGTCTCCGAGCGGGAGGCCCGCCTGGCGGAGCTTGTTGGGTAACGTGCGGAAAGACACCTTGCGCCCGGTTTTCCCGGATCAGAGCATTTCCCTCGGCTCCGGGCTTCCCCTGAATTCCTGGCTGAATTCCCGGCCTGTGTCGAACTGAGAGAGGTTGATCCATGCACTTCGCCCAGTTGCCCGCGGTGGACGCCGCGGCGGTACCGTCCGACGGCTTTCTGCTGGATGTCCGGGAGGACGACGAGTGGGCCGCCGGGCATGCTGACGGCGCGCTGCACATCCCGATGGGCCAGGTCGTCCAGCGGTTCGGCGAGCTGACCGAGGCGGCGGCCGATGGGCGCCGGGTGCATGTGGTGTGCCGGGTCGGCGGCCGGTCGGCGCAGGTCGCGCAGTACCTGATCGCGCAGGGGCTGGACGCGGTGAATGTGGACGGCGGGATGCTCGGCTGGGAGGCCGCGGGCCGGCCGCTGGTCACCGATGGCGAGGGCAAGCCCTTCGTGCTGTAGGCACCCGGCAGTCCTGCGGTCTCCGCAGGGCGCCACCGGCGCCGGGTTCGTCAGCTCGACAAGTGTGCGGCGAGCAGATCGCCGAGCGCCTCCTCGTGGGCCGCGGCCGGGCCGAGCGACAGCTCCAGCTGTTTGGCCCAGGCGTGGTAGCGGTGCAACGGGTAGTCGGTGTCCGCGCCGAAGCCGCCGTGCAGATGCTGGGCCGTCTGCACCACCCGGCGGACGCCCTCTGAGGCCCAGATCTTGGCGACGGCGACATCTCCCGCCGACCGCAGAGCCCCCCTGGGCCGCGCGCCGCCCTGTTGCGGCAGGGAGAGCCGCCAGGCGGGCCTGCCCAGAGGGGTGGCTTCCATCGCGCGAAGGTCGATATAGCGGTCGGCAGCCTGGACGGCGACGGCTTGGAAGGTGGCGATCGGAAGCCCGAACTGCTCGCGCTTGCCGGTGTATTCACCGGTCATGGCGAGCACACGCTCGCCCAGGCCCAGCGCGAGCACGCTGGTTCCGGTGGTGAGCAGCAGGCGCAGCCACTCCCAGGCGCCCTCGGCGCTCAGTACCTCGTCGGCCGAGAGGCGGACGGAGTCGGTCCAGTCCGGCTCCGCCGTACCTGGGGTCGAGTACCAGACCCAGCAGATCCGTGTCGGCGAGCTTGCGCCACAGCGGCCGGTCGAAGTCCTCGGAGACCGCGCCGGGAGTGAGGGCGGGACTGGGCACACCATCGGGCGCGGGCCCCGGAGAACACCGCCTTCGCCGCCTCTACGGCTGCCTGCTGCTCTTCGGCGAAGGTGAAGTCCACTGCCTGTCCTCCCGACGCCGCGACCCGACCACCACTTCCACGTCCCACTGGTGTCTGACGAGGCGTCAAGTTAGAAACAGGTCGCAGAAAATGGGGATGGGTCAGCGGTCGAAGTCCAACTCCACCTGCTCGGTCACGGGGTGGGACTGGCAGGCCAGCACATAGCCCGATTCGACCTCGTCCTGCTCCAGAGCGAAGTTCCGGTCCATGCGCACCTCGCCCGAGACCAGGAACGCCCGGCACGTCCCGCACACCCCGCCCTTGCAGGCGTACGGCGCGTCCGAGCGGTTGCGCAGCACCGTCTCCAGCAGCGGTTCACCGTCCTGCACGGGCCAGGTCCCGGACCGGCCGTCCAGTGTCGCGGTCAGGGAACTGTGCGCGGGGGAGGTGACCGGACGGGAAGCGACAGCGGAGGCGCCGTCGTCGACGTGGAAGATCTCCTCGTGGACCCGGCTACGCGGCACGTCCAGGGTGCGCAGCGCGCGGTCAGCCGCCTGCACCAGGCCGTACGGTCCGCACAGGAACCAGCCGTCCACATCGGCCACCGGCAGCAGGGCGGGCAGCAGCTCGGTGAGCCGCGCTTCGTCGAGCCGGCCCGAGGGCAGACCGGCCTGCTGCTCCTCGCGGGAGAGCACATGCACCAGCTGCAACCGGTCGGGATAGCGGTCCTTGAGGTCGGCGACTTCCTCCAGGAACATCGTCGAGGCAGCCGTGCGGTCGCTGCGGATCAGGCAGAAACGCGCCTTGGGCTCCCGGGCCAGCAGGGTGGAGACGATCGACAGCACGGGTGTGATGCCACTGCCGCCGACGACGGCGGCATAGTGCCCGGGCCTGGGCTCGAGCACGAACCGTCCGGCCGGCGCCATGACCTCCACCGTGTGGCCGACCGCCAGCTCCTTGAGCGTGTACGTCGAGAACTCCCCGCCCTCGACCAGCCGCACCCCCACCCGAAGGACCTGCGGGCCGTCCGGGTGCAGCGCGGCCCCGCAGATGGAGTACGTCCGCCGGATCTCCGCGCCTTCGACCCTGCGGCGCAGCGCCAGGTGCTGGCCGGGTGCGTAGCGGAACGTCTCGCGCAGCTCGGGCGGCACCTCGAAGGTGACGGCGACCGAGTCGTCGGTCAGCCGCTCCACCGCGGCCACCCGTAGCTGATGGAAGGCGCCATGGCGGGCCGCGGCCATCTACAACTCCTTGAAGTGGTCGAACGGTTCACGGCAGGCCTCGCAGCGGCGCAGGGCCTTGCACGCCGTGGAGGAGAAACGGCTGAGCAGCGTGGTGTCGGTCGATCCGCAGTGCGGGCAGCGGATGGACAGCTCCACCATGACCGGCCCGGAAGAGCGTGCGGCCGTCGCAGCGTCCGGGCGGGGCGGCGCTATGCCGTACTCCGCGAGCTTGCGCCGGCCTTCGGCCGTGATGGCGTCCGTTGTCCACGGCGGGGACAGCACCGTGCGGACCGCGACCTCCGGTATGCCGTGCTCGTGCAGCACCCGCTCGATGTCCGCGGCCATCGACTCCAGCGCCGGGCAGCCGGTGTAGGTCGGGGTCAGCTCCACCTCGACCCGGCCCGGGCCCAGGACCTGCAGCCCGCGCAGTACACCCAGCTCCTCCAGCGTGAGCACCGGTAGCTCCGGGTCGGGCACCGATCCGGCCAGTCTGCGCAGCTCATCCTCGAGAGCCGTCGTGGTCACCATGTCGCCCCCGGGTGGCTGCGGTGCAGATGCTGCATCTCGGCCAGCATCCGGCCGAAGGGTTCGGTGTGCAGGCCCTGCCGGCCGGCGCCTGCCGCCCAGCCCCCGCGAGTGGGCCCGTCGGGCAGGCTCAGGGTGGCCCGCTCCAGCACGGCGCTGATGGACGCGAGCCAGGCCTGACGCATCCCGTCCCAGTCCACGCCCAGCCCCTCGACCGGCTCGAACAGCTCGCCCGTGTACCGCCACAGGGCGTCAATGCCGCGCTGCATGCGCGCGTGGCTCTCGTCCGTGCCGTCGCCGAGCCGCAGCGTCCAGTGCTCGGCGTGGTCCCGGTGGTAGGCGACCTCCTTGGCCGCCTTCGCCGCCAGCGGTGCGAACTCGCTGTCCCCCGCCGCCAGCTGCCCGTACAGCAGCTCCTGGTACGTCGAGAAGTACAGCTGGCGGGCGATGGTGTGGGCGAAGTCGCCGTTGGGCTGCTCAACGAGCTGCACATTGCGGAAGGCGCGCTCTTCGCGCAGATACGCCAGCTCGTCCTCGTCACCGACGAGCGACAGCAGCACCCGGGCCTGCCCGAGCAGGTCGAGCGCGATGTTGGCGAGCGCGACCTCCTCTTCCAGGACCGGAGCGCGCCCGGCCCACTCCCCCAGCCTGTGGGAGAGCACCAGGGCGTCGTCGCCCAGCGCCAGTGCCGCGCTCACAGGTGCTTCACCCCTTCGGGGATGTCATAGAACGTCGGATGGCGATAGGGCTTGTCGGCCGCCGGAGCGAAGAACGGGTCCTTCTCGTCCGGTGACGAGGCCGTGACGGCCGCCGACGGCACCACCCAGATCGACACCCCCTCGGCCCGCCGCGTGTACAGATCGCGGGCATTGCGCAGCGCCATTTCGGCGTCCGGAGCGTGCAGACTCCCGGCGTGGGTGTGCGACAGTCCGCGCCTGCTGCGTACGAACACCTCCCACAGCGGCCAGTCAGCCCTGCTCATGCCGTCTCCTCCCCGTGTTTGGCGGCGTAGGCAGCCGCTGCCTCCCGGACCCAGGTGCCTTCCTCATGTGCCTGTCGCCGCTGGTTGATCCGTTGTTCGTTGCAGGGGCCGTTGCCCTTCAGCACATGGTGGAACTCGTCCCAGTCGATCGGTCCGAAGTCGTAGTGCCCGCGCTCCTCGTTCCACTTCAGGTCCGGGTCGGGGAGGGTCAGGCCCAGGACCTCGGCCTGGGGGACGCAGATGTCCACGAAGCGCTGCCGCAGGTCGTCGTTGGAGTGCCGCTTGATCTTCCAGGCCATGGACTGCGCGGAGTGCGCGGACTCGCCGTCCGGCGGGCCGAACATCATCAGCGACGGCCACCACCAGCGGTCGACCGCGTCCTGCGCCATCGCGTGCTGCTCTTCGGTGCCCCGGCTGAGGGTGAGCAGCAGCTCGTACCCCTGCCGCTGGTGGAAGGACTCCTCCTTGCAGATACGGATCATCGCGCGGGCGTACGGCCCGTAGCTGCAGCGGCACAGCGGCACCTGGTTGGTGATCGCCGCACCGTCCACCAGCCAGCCGATGGCTCCTACGTCGGCCCAGGTCAAGGTGGGGTAGTTGAAGATCGAGGAGTACTTCTGGCGGCCCGAGTGGAGCTTGTCGAGCAGCTCGTCGCGGCCGGTGCCCAGGGTCTCGGCGGCGCTGTAGAGGTACAGCCCGTGGCCCGCTTCGTCCTGCACCTTGGCCATCAGGATCGCCTTGCGGCGCAGCGAGGGCGCGCGGCTGATCCAGTTGGCCTCCGGCTGCATGCCGATGATCTCGGAGTGCGCGTGCTGGGCTATCTGCCGCACCAGCGTCGCGCGGTAGGCATCCGGCATCCAGTCACGCGGCTCGATCCGCTCGTCAGCCGCGATCGCCGCGTCGAACGCCGTCGCGTAAGAGTCCTCGACCGCCACCGTTGTCGTCACCAGGTCGCCCCTCACTCCCCGAACCAGCCCCGACGGACCAGCCGACCAACCAACCGCCGACCAACCAACCGCCGACCAACCAACCAACCGACCGACCGATCGTTCGGTTCAATGGTGGAGGGCGGGTCGTAGGGTGTCAAGGCTGTGGATAACTGCCAGAGCGCTGCGCCCGACGGGGCGCTCTGAGTACCGTTCCTCGGAAGAATCCGGGGACTGGGAGGGCGGCATGGAGCGTCTGGAGGACGGGACGGCGGGGCCTGACGGCGTCGCCGCTCTCTCGCTGCCCTCGCGCATAGTCGTGGCGGTGGCGGTCGCGGCTGTCGCGGCCGCCGTCGCCGTTCATCTGTCGATGGTCTTTCTGCACGTCGCCCCGTCCAACACGATCAGCAAGCAGCACGGAGCGACGGTCGACGCGTACGTCTATCCGGAGTTCGAGCAGAACTGGAAACTGTTCGCTCCCAACCCGCTGCAGCAGAACATGGCCGTCCAGGCCCGCGCCGAGGTCCGCTCGGCGGACGGCGGCACGCACACCACGGGCTGGACCGATCTCTCCGCGCAGGACGGGGCCCGCATCCGCGGCAACCTCCTGCCCAGCCACACCCAGCAGAACGAACTCCGCCGGGCCTGGGACTTCTTCGTGGGCTCGCACGACGCCCAGAACCGTCCGAGCGGACCGCGCGGGCAGCTTTCCGAGCAGTACATCCGCCGGATCGTGGTGCACCGCCTCGCCCCGGCGCACGGCACGGTGGAGCGGGTGCAGGTGCGGTCCGCGATCACGGCCGTCACCCCGCCTGCCTGGAGCGACGAGAAGATCAACACCAAGACCACGTACCGGGTCCTGCCGTGGTGGCTGGTGACCAGTGAGGACCGCCGGTGAACGCGCGTCGGATCGAGAGTGCGCTCGCCCAGGGCCTCGCCCGGATAACCGGCACTGCGCTGGGCCCCTGCCAGGCGGCCGTGGTCCGCATCGGCTTCTCCTTCACCTGGCTGGCCTTCCTGCTGCGCGAGTGGCCGCACCGCCAGGAGCTGTACGGGCCCGACGGGCCGTGGAGCTGGCAGCTGGCCCGTCGGATGATCGACGGGAACCACGCCTTCACCGCCCTGATGTGGTCCGACAGCGGGCTGTGGTTCGAGACCGTCTACGGATTCTCGATAGCCGTGAGCGCCCTTCTGCTGCTCGGCTGGCGCACCCGTACCATGTCGGTGCTCTTCATGGCCGGGGTGCTCTCGCTGCAGAACCGCAGCATCTTCATGGGCGACGGCGGGGACAACGTCGTCCATCTGATGGCGATCTATCTCGTCCTCACGCGCTGCGGCCTGGTGTGGTCCCTGGATGCCCGACGTCGCGAGCGGTCGCGGGGCGGGCTCGATGATCCCGGGCCGGCCGCCCCGGTCCGGGACGCCCCGGGCGTCGTGCTGTGGTCGGTCCTCGGCCTGGTCCTCGCCACCGTCACCCTGCTCGGCGAGCTGAGCTGGGGCTGGGCCCTGGTCTTCTGGGGCCTGTGGGGGGTCCAGGCGCTGTGGTGGGCCGTGGAGCGCTTCGCGCCCGGAGAGCCGCGCACTGTCCTCGACGTCCTCGCCAACCTCGCCCACAACGGCGCCCTGCTGGTGATCATGGCCGAGGTCTGTCTGATCTACGCGACCGCCGGCTGGTACAAGATCCAGGGCTCACGCTGGCAGGACGGCACCGCCGTCTACTACCCGCTGCACCTCGACTACTTCTCGCCCTGGCCCGCGCTGTCCGAGCTGCTCGGCAGCAGCGGCGTCATGGTGATGCTCACCACTTACGGCACCGTGATCGTCCAGGTCGCCTTTCCCTTCACGCTGTTCAACCGCCGGGTGAAGAACGTCCTGCTCGCGCTGATGATGACCGAGCACGCGGTCATCTCCGTCGCTCTTGGGCTGCCGTTCTTCTCCCTGGCGATGATCGCGGCGGACGCGGTGTTCCTCCCGACCGGCCTTTTGCGCACTGTGGGTCATGCGGTGGCGCGGGCCGGGGACCGGCTGCGGCCGCGCCGGGCGGAGGAGGCCGACGGGGACAGCAGCCGGGAGCAGGACCGTACTCTCGTCGGGTGAGCAGCGACACCCAGAGCATCGAGCCGATCCAGTACGACGACGGCTACGGTCCCGCCGAGATCGGTGTCGGCCCGCACCCGAAGCCGTGGCCCGAGGACGACCGGTACGACCCCGAACTGCTCGCGAACGGCGACCGGCGCAACGTCGTCGACCGCTACCGCTACTGGACCCGCGAGGCGATCGTCGCCGACCTCGACACCCGGCGCCACGACTTCCATGTCGCCGTGGAGAACTGGGGCCACGACTTCAACATCGGCTCCGTGGTCCGCACGGCCAACGCCTTTCTGGCCAAGGAGATCCACATCGTCGGGCGGCGGCGCTGGAACCGGCGCGGCGCCATGGTCACCGATCGCTACCAGCACGTTCGGCACCACCCCGACACGTCGGACCTGACGGCCTGGGCGGACGCCGAGGGACTGCCGATCATCGGGATCGACAACCTCCCCGGGGCCGTACCGCTGGAGACCACCGAGCTGCCGCGCCGCTGTGTGCTGCTGTTCGGGCAGGAAGGGCCGGGGCTGAGCGAGGACGCACGCAAGCACGCGACGCTGGTGTGCTCCATCGCCCAGTTCGGCTCCACCCGCTCGATCAACGCGGGCGCGGCGGCCGCGATCGCGATGCACTCCTGGATCAGCCGCCACGCCCGCATTGAGAGCTCTCAGGCCGAGTGAGGTTCCAGCCCAGGGGCCGGAGCCCTCAGGCCGGGCGGCGCACCTCCACCGTCCGGAAGCGGTTCGCCACGAACGCCCCGTCACACAGGGCGGAGTTCGCCGCGGGGTTGCCACCGGTGCCGTGGAAATCGGAGAACGCGGCCGTCTGGTTGACGTACACCCCGCCCGTCAGGTTCAACGAGAGCTGGGCGCTCTCCTCCAGGCACGCCTCCTCGACCAGCTGCTCGACCTCGGCGGACGTTGTGTACGCGCCGACTGTCATGGCGCCCTTCTCCCGGACGGTGCGGCGCAGCAGCTGGACCGCGTCCGCCACCGAGTCGACGGCGACGGCGAAGGACACCGGACCGAAGCACTCCGACATATAGGGCGCTTCGGAGTCGGCCCCCTCCCAGAGCTTGCGCGCACCGTCCATCTTGACGATCACGGGGGTGCGCACCGTGGCGTCCGGGAAGTCCGGGTGCGGCACGGCCCGCGAGGCGAGTGCGACATCGCCGAGCCTGGCAGCCGCCTCCAGGCGCTGCTGCACCTGCGGGTTGACGATCGCGCCGAGCAGGGCGTTCGCCCGGGCGTCGTCGCCGAGCAGGCCCTGCACCGCGCCGGCCAGGTCGGAGACGACCTCGTCGTACGACTTGTGCCCGGCGTCCGTGTCGATGCCGCGGCGCGGGATGAGGAGGTTCTGCGGCGTGGTGCACATCTGGCCGCTGTAGAGCGAGAGCGAGAAGGCCAGGTTGGCCAGCATGCCCTTGTAGTCGTCGGTCGATTCGACGATCACCGTGTTGACCCCGGCCTTCTCCGTGAAGACCCGTGCCTGGCGGGCGTTGGCCTCCAGCCAGTCACCGAAGGCGGTGGAGCCGGTGTAGTCGATGATCCGGATCTCCGGCCGCACGGCCAGCGTCTTGGCCAGTCCCTCGCCGGGCCGCTCCGCGGCCAGCGCGACCAGGTTCGGGTCGAAGCCCGCTTCGGCCAGCGCCTCCCGGGCGATCGCGACGGTCAGCGCCAAGGGCAGCACGGCCCTCGGGTGCGGCTTGACCAGTACCGGGTTTCCGGTGGCGAGGGAGGCGAACAGGCCGGGGTAGCCGTTCCAGGTCGGGAAGGTGTTGCAGCCGACCAGCAGCGAGATGCCGCGCGGCACGGCCGTGAACTGCTTGCGCAGATTCAGCGGCTCCCGCTTGCCCTGCGGCTTGGACCAGTCCGCGGCCTCCGGGGTACGGACCTGCTCCACGTAGGCATACGCCACGGCCTCCAGGCCGCGGTCCTGGGCGTGCGGGCCGCCCGCCTGGAACGCCATCGTGAATGCCTGGCCGCTGGTGTGCATGACGGCGTGCGCGAGCTCATGGGTGCGGGCGCTGATGCGGGAGAGGATCTCCAGACACACCAGGGCGCGCGTCTCGGGGCCCGCCTCGCGCCACGCGGGCATCGCGGCGCGCATCGCCGGGAGCAGCACATCGACGTCCGGGTGCGGATACTCCACGCCCAGCTCGATGCCGTACGGCGAGACCTCTGCGCCGACCCAGTCGTCGGTGCCCGGCTGGTCCAGGTCCAGGCGCTTGCCGCGCAGCGCCTCGAACGCCGCCTGGCCGTCACCGGCCGCGCCTTCGCCGTACGCCTTCGGGTGCTCGGGATGCGGTGACCAATACGCGCGGGTGCGGATCGCTTCCAGGGCTTGGTCGAGAGTCGAGCGATGCTTCTCGACCAGCTGGAGTGCGCTGAGATCGGCGGCCATGACGTACCAACTCCTCGTCGAGCTGGGCTGAGAACGCAACGGGCTGTGGGGGGTGTTTTGGGCCTGCGGGGTCGACCACTGCCGTCCCAGCCCCCGGGGAGATACTGTAACCGAACGATCGGTCGGGACAAGGGGGCCTGGCTAGCCTGTGGAAAACTTTCGGGCTCACCTCACAACCCTGGCCACAGCCCGTCGGGGAGGATCCGCGCCATGACCGCAATCGACCGGACCAGCACCGTCGCCGTCGTCGGCACCGGCACCATGGGACAGGGCATCGCCCAGGTCGCGCTGGTCGCCGGTCACCCCGTGCAGCTGTACGACGTCGCGCCCGGCCGCGCCGGGGCGGCCGCCGACGCGATCGTCGTACGGCTCGACCGGCTGGTGGCGAAGGGCCGGCTCACGCCCGCCGAGCGGGACGCGGCGATCGGACGGCTCGAGCCGGTCGCCGACCTCGCCGCCCTGACGGACGCCGGCCTCGTCGTCGAGGCGATCCTGGAGGACCTGGGCGCCAAGCAGCAGCTGTTCACCGCCCTGGAGACCGTCGTCTCCGACGACTGTCTGCTCGCCACCAACACCTCCTCTCTCTCCGTCACCGCCGTCGCGGGAGCGCTGCGCAACCCCGGACGGTTCGTCGGCCTGCACTTTTTCAACCCCGCTCCCCTGATGCCGCTGGTGGAGGTCGTCAGCGGCTTCGCCACGGACGAGGCGGCGGCCACGCGCGCGTACGCCACCGCGAAGGCGTGGGGCAAGACACCGGTCCGCTGCGCCGACACCCCAGGCTTCATCGTCAACCGCATCGCCCGGCCCTTCTACGCCGAAGCGTTCCGGCTGTATGAGGAGCGCGCCGCCGACCCGGCCACCATCGACGCGGTGCTGCGCGAGTCCGGCGGCTTCCGGATGGGTCCGTTCGAGCTGACCGACCTCATCGGCCAGGACGTCAACGAGGCGGTGACCCGTTCGGTGTGGGAGTCCTTCTTCCACGACCCCAAGTTCACACCCTCGCTCGCCCAGCGGCGCCTGGTCGAATCAGGCCTGCACGGGCGCAAGTCGGGTCGCGGCTGGTTCGGCTACGAAGAGGGCGCGCCGCGGCCCGAGCCGCAGACAGCCGGCCCCGCCGAGGCACCGGCCGAGGTCGTCCTCCTCGGCGACGACTTCGGTCCCGCCGCGGTCCTCCCCGAGCTGATCGCCGAGGCGAGCATCACCGTCAAGCGGGACTCCTCCGCGGGCAGCGCGGGCCTCGCGCTCCCGGGTGGCGCGGTGCTCCGGCTCACCGACGGCAAAAGCGCGACCACCGCGCGGTGGGACCACCGCACCATCCACTTCGACCTGGCACTGGACTACCGGGCCGCCACCCGTATCGCCATCGCGCCCTCCGACACGGTCGCGCCCGAATCCGTGGAGGCCGCCATCGGCCTCTTCCAGGCGCTCGGCAAGCAGGTCAGCGTCATCGACGACGTCCCCGGCATGATCGTCGCCCGCACCGTGGCGATGCTCGCCGACTTCGCCGCCGACGCCGTGGCCCGCGAGGTAGCGAGCCCCGAGGACATCGACACCGCCATGCGGCTCGGCGTGAACTACCCGCGCGGCCCGCTGGAGTGGGGCAACAGCCTCGGCGCGGACTGGCTGCGGAGCGTACTGCGCAATCTGCACGACGAGTACCCGACCGGGCGTTACGCGCCGTCCCAGTCCATCTGCCGCCGTGCCGCCACCGAACGGGAGCTGCTCTAATCATGACCATGGCCAAACGCGACACCTACACGCCCGAATCGCTCCTCGCGGTCGCCGTGGAGGTGTTCAACGAACGCGGCTACGACGGCACCTCCATGGAGCACCTGTCCCGCGCCGCCGGGATCTCCAAGTCGTCCATCTACCACCATGTGCGCGGCAAGGAGGAGCTGCTGCGGCTGGCGATATCCCGCGCCCTGGACGGGCTGTTCGGCATCCTCCAGGAGCCGGGGGCCCGGGAGGGCCGTGCGATCGACCGGCTCGAGTACGTCGCCCGGCGGACCGCCGAGGTCCTGATGGAGGAGCTGCCGTACGTCACGCTGCTGCTGCGCGTACGCGGGAACACCGACACCGAGCGGTGGGCCATGGAGCGCCGCCGGGAGTTCGACCAGCAGGTCGCCGAGCTGCTGAAGCAGGCCGCCGCCGACGGTGACCTGCGGGCCGACCTCGACGTGCGGCTCGCCACCCGGCTGCTGTTCGGGATGATCAACTCGATTGTGGAGTGGTACCGCCCGCACGGCGGCTCCTCCGGCCACTTGGACAGCGGCAGCGAGGAGGTCGCGGACGCGGTCGTGCAGATGGCCTTCGCCGGCCTGCGCACCCATTAGTCCGCGGGTCTTGAGTCCACTGGCCATTCGTCCACGGGACCACGGCCGTCACTGGTCCTCGGGCCACAGATCCGTCTCTTCGAACACCAGCAAGGTGCGGGTGCTCAGCACCTCCGGGATCGACTGGATGCGGGTCAGCACCAGCTCGCGCAGCGCCCGGTTGTCCTCGGTGTGCACCAGCAGCAGGACGTCGAAGTCCCCGCTGACCAGGGCGATATGGGCGGCCCCTGGCAGCTCCTGAAGCTTGTCGCGGACCGTGCGCCAGGAGTTCTGCACGATCTTCAGCGTGATGTACGCGGACGCGCCCTGCCCCGCGCGCTCCTGGTCGACCCGTGCGCTGAAGCCCCGTATCACACCGTCCTCGATGAGCCGGTTGATGCGGGCGTAGGCATTGGCCCGTGAGACATGCACCCGCTCGGCCACGGAGCGTACCGAGGCCCGGCCGTCCGTCTGCAGCATCCGCAGGATGTCCTGGTCGATGGCGTCGAGAGGGCGGACGGGCCGATTGTGGCCCTCGTTGGCCATCCGTTCAGCTGTCATCCCCCTCTGCCTCCCCTGCATGGACGTCCTGTCTTCATCTCAGGCTGTGGAGAACCGTTTGTCCACAGGCTGAAGCCGCCTGTAGCCAAAATGTGCCAGCGACCGAACAATCGGTAGGTGAGACGCACCACACCGCGTCTGCACTGCCGGAAAGCCCTGCCCGTCCCTGGCCCACCGGCATCGGGGAATCCCAGGAGGTGCTCGAAAAATGACGGTCCTCGAACAGCGCGGGTCCTACCACCCGGCCCCGCCGCCCTCCTGGCGGCCGCGCACCGATCCCGAGCCGCTGCTGCCCGACCCGGAGCCGTACCGCCTGCTCGGAACCCCTGACGCCCGCGACATCGACGACGCCGTCCTCCAGCGGCTGTACGCGGAGCTGGTGCGTGGCCGGCGGTACAACGCGCAGGCCACGGCCCTCACCCGGCAGGGCCGGCTCGCCGTCTACCCCTCCAGCACCGGCCAGGAAGCCTGCGAGGTCGCCGCGGCGCTCGTCCTCGAGGACCGCGACTGGCTCTTCCCCAGCTACCGCGACACCCTCGCCGCCGTCGTCCGCGGGATCGACCCCGTCCAGGCGCTCACCCTGCTGCGCGGCGACTGGCACACCGGCTACGACCCGTACGAGCACCGGGTGGCGCCGCTGTGCACCCCGCTGGCGACCCAGCTTCCGCACGCCGTCGGCCTCGCGCACGCCGCCCGCCTCAAGGGCGACGACGTGGTGGTGCTGGCCATGGTCGGCGACGGCGGCACCAGCGAGGGCGACTTCCACGAGGCGCTGAACTTCGCGGCCGTGTGGCAGGCCCCGGTGGTCTTCCTCGTCCAGAACAACGGCTTCGCGATCTCTGTGCCGCTCTCCAAGCAGACCGCGGCGCCCTCCCTCGCGCACAAGGCGGTCGGGTACGGCATGCCGGGGCGGCTGGTCGACGGCAATGACGCGGCCGCGCTTCACCAGGTCCTGGACGAGGCCGTGCGGAGCGCCCGCACGGGCGGCGGCCCCACCCTCGTCGAGGCCGTCACCTACCGGATCGACGCCCACACCAACGCTGACGACGCCACCCGCTACCGCGCCGACGCCGAGGTCGAGGAGTGGCGCGAGCACGATCCGATTGACCTGCTGGAGCGGGAGATGCGGGCCCAGGGCCTGCTCGACGACCAGGCCGTGCAGGCCGCGCGTGACGCCGCCGAGCAGCTGGCCGCCGATCTGCGCGGCCGGATGAACGAGGACCCCGTGCTGGACCCGATGGATCTGTTCACCCACGTCTACACCGAGCAGACGACGCAACTGCGCGAGCAGGCGGCCCAGTTGCGCGCCGAGCTCGACGCCGCTGACGAGCACGCGAGGGAGGAGGCGCAGTGACCACCGCACCGGCCGCCGCGACATCGGCCGCCACCGCGCGCAAACCCGCCACCATGGCGCAGGCTCTCGGCCGCGCGCTGCGCGACGCCATGGCCGAGGACCCGTCCGTGCACGTCATGGGCGAGGACGTGGGCACCCTCGGCGGCGTCTTCCGGATCACCGACGGGCTCGCGAAGGAGTTCGGCGAGGACCGCTGCACGGACACCCCGCTGGCCGAGGCCGGCATTCTGGGGACCGCCGTCGGCATGGCGATGTACGGGCTGCGTCCCGTCGTGGAGATGCAGTTCGACGCCTTCGCCTACCCGGCCTTCGAGCAGCTCATCAGCCATGTCGCGCGGATGCGCAACCGTACGCGGGGTGCGATGCCGCTGCCCATCACCGTGCGGGTGCCCTACGGCGGCGGGATCGGCGGCGTCGAGCACCACAGCGACTCCTCCGAGGCGTACTACATGGCGACGCCCGGCCTGCACGTCGTCACCCCGGCGACGGTCGCGGACGCCTACGGGCTGCTGCGGGCGGCTATCGCCTCCGACGACCCGGTCGTCTTCCTGGAGCCGAAGCGGCTGTACTGGTCGAAGGCCGACTGGTCGCCGGAGGAGCCGGAGCAGGTCGCGCCGATCGGCCGGGCCGTCGTCCGGCGGCCGGGGCGGAGCGCGACGCTCATCAGCTACGGGCCGTCGGTCCCGGTGTGCCTGGAGGCCGCCGGGGCGGCGCAGGCCGAGGGCTGGGACCTCGAGGTCCTGGACCTGCGCAGCCTGGTGCCGTTCGACGACGAGACGGTGTGCGCTTCGGTCCGCCGGACCGGCCGGGCGGTCGTCGTTCATGAGTCCACCGGCTTCGGCGGTCCCGGAGGGGAGATCGCCGCGCGGGTCATGGAGCGGTGCTTCCACCACTTGGAGGCGCCGGTGCTGCGGGTCAGCGGATTCGACATCCCGTATCCGCCGCCGATGCTGGAACGGCACCATCTGCCGGGAGTGGAGCGCATCCTCGACGCGGTGGGCCGGCTCCAGTGGGAGGCCGACTGGACGCAAGGGGAGGCGGAGCTGTGATGGCCGTGGTGCGGGAGTTCCGGCTGCCGGACCTGGGCGAGGGCCTGACAGAGGCGGAGATCGTCCGCTGGCTCGTCCAGGTCGGGGACCACGTCGCCGTCGACCAGCCGGTGGTGGAGGTCGAGACGGCGAAGGCGATGGTGGAGGTGCCGTGCCCGTATGCGGGCGTGGTGACCGCCCGCTTCGGGGACGAGGGGGAGGAACTCCCCGTCGGTGCTCCGCTGTTGACGGTGGCGGTAGGAGCGGAACCGTCCGGGACCGGGGACGAGGGGTCCGGTTCCGGAACCGTTGCCGCCTCGGGCGCCGCACCCGGCCCGGACACCGGCGGGGGCGCGGCGTCGGGGAACGTCCTCGTCGGCTACGGCACGGGTACGGAGGCGCCCACCGCGCGCCGCAGGCGTGTCCGTCCCGCAGGTGGCCTCTCTCGCCCGCTCGGCGCGACTCCGGTCGCCGAGGGTCCGGGTACGGCGGCGGGCGCGGCTCCGCCGCGGTCCAGCGGCCCCCGTCGGCGGCCGGAGCCGGCGGGCGCTGGAGCCAGGCCCTCCGCGCCCGGTTCCCGAGGCGGCTGGGCCGGGAGCGGTGAGGGCGTGGCAAGTGGGCCCGCCGTCGGCGGGCCGGTCGCGGTGATCTCACCGCTGGTGCGGCGGCTGGCGCGCGAGTATGACATCGATCTGCGGGAGGTGGCCGGGTCCGGACCCGACGGGCTGATCCTGCGGGCGGACGTCGAACGGGTCGCTCGGGCCGGAGTCGGGCGAGCCATGTCGGCCCTCGGTGAGCAGGCCCCCTACGCCCCGCTGGGGACGACCGGCCCTGCCTGGCCCGCCGCGGCACGCACGTCGGCCGCCGGCGCGGAGCGCATACCGCTGCGAGGCGTGCGCGGTGCCGTCGCCGAGAAGCTGTCGCGCAGCCGGCGGGAGATTCCGGACGCCACCTGCTGGGTCGACGCCGACGCCACCGAGCTCATGGCCGCCCGGGCCGCGATGAACGCCAGGGGGCCCAAGGTGTCGCTGCTCGGGCTTCTGGCCCGTATCTGCACCGCCGCGCTCGACCGCTATCCCGAGCTGAACGCCTGCGTCGACGTGGAGGCGCGGGAAATCGTCCGGCTGCCCGAGGTGCACCTGGGGTTCGCGGCGCAGACCGAGCGCGGCCTGGTCGTGCCCGTCGTACGGGACGCGCATGCCCGCAATGCCGTCGAGCTGACGGAGGAGTTCGCCCGGCTCACCGAGGCCGGGCGGGCGGGCAGGCTCACGCCCGCCGAGCTGACCGGCGGCACCTTCACCCTCAACAACTACGGCGTCTTCGGCGTGGACGGCTCGACGCCGATCATCAACCACCCCGAGGCGGCGATGCTCGGCGTCGGCCGCATCGTCCCCAAGCCGTGGGTGCACCAGGGTGAGTTGGCGATACGGCAGGTCGTCCAGCTGTCGCTGACCTTCGACCACCGGGTCTGCGACGGCGGTACGGCGGGCGGCTTCCTGCGCTTCGTCGCCGACTGTGTCGAGCAACCGGCGGTGCTGCTGCGCACCGTGTGAGACAGCGCGGCTGGGCGGCCGGAGCGTGTTCCGGCCTGGGCGTTCATACTCGGGTGCATGACTGTGCAGGGATACGACGCCGTGGTGCTGGCCGGAGGTGCCGCGAAGCGTCTGGGCGGGGCGGACAAGCCCGGGCTGCGAGTGGGTGGGCGACCGCTCCTCGACCGGGTGCTGTCCGCGTGCGCCGACGCCTCCGGGACCGTCGTCGTCGGCTCCCGGCGGCCGACCGTACGGCCCGTGCGGTGGGTGCGCGAGGAGCCGGTGGGGGCGGGGCCGCTGGCCGCGCTGGACGCAGGGCTGCGGCAGGTCACCGAGCCCGTGGTGCTCGCGCTCTCCGCCGATCTGCCGTTTTTGTCCGGCCAGACCGTACGAGCGCTGCTCACCGCCCTGCACGACGTGGGTGGTGACCGCGCCGGTGGCGGCACCGGCCTCGGCGCCGATGCCCCGGAGTCCGAGGTCGAGGGCGTTGTGCTTACCGACGCCGACGGCCGCGAGCAGCCGCTCGTCGCTGCCTACCGCGCTGAGCCCCTGCGCCGCGAACTCGCCCTGCTCGCCGCCGAGTACGGCGGTCTCGCCCACCTTCCGCTCCGGCTGCTCACGGCGGAACTCACCCTCAGCCGCCTGCCCGCCCCCGATGCCGGTGCCTCCTTCGACTGCGACACCTGGGAGGACGTCGCCGCGGCCCGGGCACGCATAAGGGAGCATGGGAACGTGCTGGACGAATGGATTGCCGCAGTCAAGGACGCTTTGGGCATCGAGCTGGACGTGGACACGGGGGCCCTCCTCGACCTGGCCCGCGATGCCGCCCACGGAGTGGCGCGGCCCGCCGCCCCGCTCACCACCTTTCTGGTGGGATACGCGGCGGCCCAGGCGGGCGGCGGCCCTGAGGAAGTGGCGGCCGCCGCGCGTAAGGCCGCAGCCCTAGCCGAAAGCTGGGCGGCGGAGACGCCCGAGTCCTCCGGCGGACCGGAAAAGGCCTCGGGATGACGCCCCCCGGTGTCGGAGGCGAGGCCGCGCCCGAGCCGGGCGGCAAGGCCGTATGGCAGCCCGGCCCCGCCGGCTGCCAGCCGGCCCGTGCCGGGTATGGCGAGGCCGGGCGCGCACGAGATCGCCGGTCTGCGGACGCCCGGCAAAGCGAGCCCGAGCGCGTACGAGATGGCGAGGCCGGGCGCGCGCCCGAGCCCGGGGGCGCACGCGGACCCGAGAGCGACCGCGAGCGCCGGCCTGAGCGCGCAGGGGAGTCTCAGGGCGCAGGCGACCGTGAGTCGGCTTGGGCCCGTGGACGCGACCAGGAGCGGGCGGGTGACCCCAAGCCCGGGGCTGTACGCGGGCCTGGCCCGGCGTCGGCAGCCGGCCGCGAGCCCGAGCGGGCTGGCGAAGGCGGGTCTGGGCGGGTGTCCGAGTCCGGGGGCGTACGGGAGCGCGAGGCTGAGCGCAAGCCGGAACGCGATCACGAGCGCGAGGCTGAGCGCAAGCCGGAACGCGATCACGAGCGCGACGCTGAGCGCAAGCTGGAACGCGATCACGAGCGCGAGTTGGAAGAGGCGTTGGCCCTCGCCCGGCCGGAGACAACAGCTCGTCCGGAGCGGTCTGTCGGCGCGGAGCGGTCTGTCGGCGCGGAGCGGTCTTCCGGCGCAGAGCGGACTTCCGGAGCGGAGCGGCGCCCGGAAGGGGCCGCCCGCCCCCGGCAGGCCCCCGGTCGGGCGCGCAGCCGGCATTCCGCGACTCCGTGGGCCGAGGCGCGGGCCATCGCCGCCGGGGCCGCCGGACGGCCGCTCGACCCGGGCGTGCGGACCCTTGGCGACGCCCTCGGGCACGTGCTCGCGGAGCCGCTGACCGCGCTGACCGATCTGCCCTCCTTCGACACCTCCGCCATGGACGGCTGGGCCCTCTCGGGTCCCGGCCCCTGGCGTATCGACGCGCCCGCCGGGCCCGGCATCCTCGCCGGCAACGCGGAGCCCGCGCCGCTGCCCGACGGCCACGCCGTCCGTATCGCCACCGGCGCGCGCGTACCCCCCGGCACGACGGCCGTGCTGCGCACCGAGCACGCCGAGATCCTGGACCGCGGCGGCGACCGTCCCGAAGGCGGCGGCGCCTGGCTGCACGCGCTCCCCGGCCGGCCCGTCCAGCCCGGCCAGGACATCCGCCCCCGCGGCCAGGAATGCCGCAGCGGCGACCGGCTGCTGTCCGCCGGAGCGCTCGTCACCCCCGCCGTTCTCGGCCTGGCCGCCGCGGCCGGCTACGACGAGCTGCGCACCGTCCGCCGCCCCCGCGTCGAAGTCCTCGTCCTCGGTGACGAGTTGCTGCACACCGGGCTCCCGCACGACGGCCGGATCCGCGACGCCCTCGGCCCGATGCTCGGTCCCTGGCTGCGGGCCCTAGGTGCAGATGTGCCGGCCACCCGCCGTCTCGGCGACGACGCGGACACCCTCCACAAGGCCGTTGTCGCCTCCACCGCCGACCTTGTCGTCACCACCGGTGGCACCGCAGGCGGCCCCGTCGACCACGTCCACCCGATCCTGCGCCGGGTTGGCGCCGAGCTGCTGGTGGACGGGGTTGCCGTACGCCCCGGGCACCCCATGCTGCTCGCCCGGCTCGCGCCTCCCAGTACTCCCGGACAGGACGGCGGACAGCCGGACACCCCCGCCGGCAGGCACCTTGTGGGCCTCCCCGGCAATCCGCTGGCAGCCGTCTCCGGACTGCTGACGCTCGCCGCGCCCCTGCTCCGTACACTGGCGGGCCGCGCGCCGTACGGGAGCTCCGCGTGCCCTGCCCCCCTGGCGTCCGCGGTCCACGGCCACCCCCACGACACCCGGCTCGTCCCCGTCGCCCTTCGCGCGGGCCGGGCGGTGCCGCTGCACTTCAACGGACCGGCCATGCTCCGCGGGATGGCGTCCGCCGACGCGCTCGCCGTGATCCCGCCGGGCGGCGCCGAGGCCGGGGCCGAGGCGGATCTCCTCGAACTCCCCTGGTACGAACCGGGATCCGGTGGCCCGCCGGGCGATGCCGTGTACGACCTGTACGCCCGGTAGGCCGCTCCCAGCCGTCAAGCGCCGCAGCCGCCGGACCGGTGAAATCCACGTCTGCTGGTGCGGCCTGCGATCCCAGGAACTCGGCGCATCAGAATCCGGCCCCGCCCGTGCGGCAGCCGTACGCGGGCCTGCCGCGGATCAGAGAGGCGGGCGCGGAGTAGCCTCGCGCCATGCCTATGCATGCGATCACTATTCCCGAACCCGGCGGACCCGAGGCCCTGGTGTGGGCGGAGGTCCCCCAACCCGTCCCTGGTGAAGGAGAAGTTCTGGTCGACGTCGTGGCGGCCGGCGTCAACCGCGCCGACGTGATGCAGCGTCGCGGCCTGTACGACCCGCCGCCCGGCACTCTCCCCTACCCCGGCCTGGAGTGTTCGGGCCGGATCGCCGCCCTCGGGCCCGGGGTCTCGGGCTGGTCGGTCGGCGACGAGGTGTGCGCGCTGCTGGCGGGCGGCGGGTACGCCGAGAGGGTCGTGGTTCCGGTGGGCCAGCTGCTGCCCGTACCGCAGGGCGTGGACCTGGTGGAGGCGGCCGCACTGCCCGAGGTGACGTGCACCGTCTGGTCGAACGTCTTCATGATCGCCCATCTGCGGCCGGGCGAGACGCTGCTGGTGCATGGCGGCTCGAGTGGCATCGGCACGATGGCGATCCAGCTGGCGAAGGCGGTGGGCGCGCGGGTCGCGGTTACCGCGGGCAGCGCGGAGAAGCTCGAGCGCTGCCGTGAGCTCGGCGCGGACATCCTGATCAACTACCGCGAGCAGGACTTCGTGGCGGAGCTGAAGAAGGCCACGGACGGGGCCGGCGCCGACGTCATCCTCGACATCGTCGGGGCCAAGTACCTCGAATCGAATGTGCGGGCCCTCGCCGTGAACGGGCGGCTCGCGGTCATCGGGCTGCAGGGCGGACGCAAGGGCGAGCTGGACCTCGGGGCGCTGCTCACCAAGCGGGCCGCGATCACGGCTACCTCGCTGCGGGCGCGGCCGCTGGCGGAGAAGGCGGCGATCGTGGCGGCGGTACGGGAGCACGTATGGCCGCTGATCGAGTCGGGGCGGGTCCGGCCTGTGGTGGACCGTACGTTCCCGATGCGGGAGGCGGCGGAGGCGCACCGCTTGCTGGAGGAGAGCACACATGTGGGCAAGGTCGTACTGACAGTGTGATCGCCCCGGTGGCCATGCGGCCAGTGTGATCGCCCCGGTGGTCATGCGGCGCGTTCAGGCGGGTGCTGCTGTGACCAGTGGTGCTCGAGTTGTCTGAGATGCCGGATGTTATCTGCTGTGTGACGCTGAACTCGGCACTCAGACGGCTCGGCACGGGAGGGGGTCACCGCCGTGGCTCCAGCGCTCCGCTCGCAGTACGCCATTGGACTCCTGGTGGCCGGTGCTCTGTTGCCGGCCCCTGGTGCGCTCGCCCTCGATCATGGTCACGCCGTCGGTACCGCGCAGCGGACGGTGTCCGCACCCGGTCAGTGGAACGAGACGTTCCAGAAGTCGCTCGGTGACCCCGCGGACGGGCGGCGCGCCGGTCCGCGGGCAGGGGAGGGGCGGCCGCGACCGGGGTCGGGGCCTGTGCCCGGGCCGTCCGGCCGGCCGGAGGCGACGCCTGAGGTGTCGCCTCCGCCCGCGCAGGGCGAGGTTCCGGAGCCGTCCGGTCCGGCGGAGTCCAGGGATCCGGCGGAGGTGACGGTGCCGGGGCCGTCGACCGGGCGCGGGACCGCTCCCCCAGGTCCCTCCGTTCCCTGGCCCTCCCCTGTGCCCGTCTCTCCTCCGCCGTCCGAGGGGGCCTCGAGCAGCCCGTCCGCGCCCGCCGATGGGGCGCACCCGGAGCAGCCGCGTACGAAGCTGCCGTACGAGAAGCCGCCGGCGGCGGATCCCGGCCCGTCTGGGGGGACCGGCGCGGGGCACGTCCCGGGCGTGTCGTCCCCGCCGTACGACCCGTACGGTCCGTCCGGTGGGGCCCCTGGCAGCGACTCGGAGGTGGGGCAGGACGCGGTCCAGCACCAGGCCGCGCCGCAGTCCGCGGGGCGGGTGTTGCGGATCTTGCCGATTGGGACGGGGCTGGCGCTTATCGGGCTGGGGCTGGCGTTTCTGGGGATCCGCTTGCGGCAGGGGTAGCGCGTGCGGGAGCGCCTGCGGCGGGCGTTCTCCCCTGACCCGCCCTCCCCCTGGGGGCACTCATACCCCCAGCCGGGCCCCAGGCCCAGGGGGCTACCGCTGGGAGGTGCCGCCATCCTCAAAACCCGGGCTCCAGACCCCGGTAACCAGGGCGAGCCCCGCGGTGTGGCGCTTCGGCCCTCCGGTCGAGGCTCCGCGCGGGCTGTGCCGCTCCGTCCGGGAGAACTCCACGCGTCTTGCCGCGCGCCCCGCTGCTGGGAAGTGCGGGATGGGAAGGAGGGTGGATCTTCCTTTTGCCGGGGCACAAACTCTCCAGCCACGTGTGCGAGACAATGGGCCGCATGGAGATGCCGAGGAACGAACGGTCGCAGGAGAGCCCGCAGCAGGTCCTGGTCGTCGGACCGGATGGGATGGCTCTCGGCAACGCCACCCCCGGCGGCGGGGAGGGCGACGAGGAGTCGCGCGAGGTCCCAGTGACGGAGATGGTCGAACAGCCTGCGAAGGTCATGCGCATCGGCAGCATGATCAAGCAGCTGCTGGAAGAGGTGAAGGCGGCCCCGCTCGATGAGGCGAGCCGGGTGCGTCTGAAGGAGATCCACTCCAGCTCGGTGAAGGAGCTGGAGGACGGCCTCGCGCCTGAGCTGGTGGAGGAGCTGGAGCGCCTTTCGCTGCCCTTCACCGACGACGGCGTGCCCACCGAGGCTGAGCTGCGCATCGCCCAGGCCCAGCTCGTCGGCTGGCTCGAAGGCCTCTTCCATGGCATCCAGACGGCGCTGTTCGCCCAGCAGATGGCGGCGCGGGCGCAGCTCGAGCAGATGCGCCGGGCGCTGCCGCCTGGTTTGTCGGCCGGGGAGGGCGAGGAGGAGCCCGGCGTCGGCGGCGCGCGCTCGGGCCCGTACCTCTGATACAGGCCCGGACCTCCACGGGTCGCTCCCGACCGTCTGAGCAACCCAGGCGACGAAAGGGGCTTGGCACGCATCCCGCGTGCCAAGCCCCTTCGTCGGTCAGCTGGTCAGCCGGTCAGCCGGTCACTTGACAGTCGGCGATCAGGCCGGCTTCCCGGTGGAGACGGTCAGTACGAACTTCGCATCAGGGTCATTCGGGTCGAAGGGGTCATCCGCGAGCGGCGTCTGGCGCAGCACGATGTCCTTGCCCCAGATGTTCTCGTTCTCGCGCACGACCTCGTACTTCCACCCCGCGGCCTTCAGGCACTGCTTCACCGAGGTGAGGTCGTAGTACTGGAACTGCGGGGCGCTGATCTTGCTCTTGTCGTCCCAGTACGCGGACGTGCGAGTGCACTTCTGCGGGTCGACGATCTTGGTCTTGTCGCCCGGGTTGAACCCCTTGACGTTCTCGTCCCCGCTGGAGGTCTGTGTATCGCCGCCATCGGTGTTGCCGGGCTCGGCGGTCGCCGCCTGAGAGGCCTTGTCGTTGGCCCGCTGGCCGTTGCCCTTGCTGTCGCCGAGCGCGAGCACCCAGAAGAGGCCGGTGATCGCCACCAGCACCAGCACGACCGTGCCCACGATGACCGGCGTGTTGCTCTCGCCGCGGCCGCTCGCCGGGGACGGTGCGCCCTGCGACATGTACGGCGGAGGGGTCGGGGCGCCACCGTACGGCGGAGGGGTCGGGGCGCCGCCGTACGAGGACGGCGGCGGGGTCTGGTAGCCCTGCTGCCCCAGCTGCGGTCCTGGCGGCGGCGGGGTCGACGGCCCCATCTGGGGGCTGGAGGCCGGCGGCGCGTAGCCGCCCATCTGCGCCGGGCCCGGCTGCGGCTGGTAGGGCGCGTGGACGTTCGGCGGCGGGCCGCCATGCGGTGGCGCGCTCTGCTGGTCGACCGGCGGGAACACCGCCGAGCCCACGCCCGCCCCGCTGCGCGCCGCCGGGCCGCCGCTGATGATGATCGGCGAGGCCGGGTTCTGGCCGCTGCCCACCACCCGCGCGCACTCGTCCCGCATGGCCTCGGCGGACGGGAAACGCTCATTGGGGTTCTTCTTCAGCGCCCGCGCGACCAGCGCGTCGAGGGCCGGCGGAATCGACCGGTTGATGGTCGACGGGGCGACCGGTTCCTCCTGGACATGCGCGTACGCGATGGCCAGCGGTGAGTCCGCGTCGAAAGGCAGCCGCCCGGTCAGCAGCTCGAAGAGCATGATGCCGACGGAGTACAGGTCGGAGCGGGCGTCCACACCGCGCCCGAGGGCCTGCTCCGGGGAGAGGTACTGCGGGGTGCCGACGACCATGCCGGTCTGGGTCATCGAACTCACCCCGGACTGCATGGCCCGCGCGATGCCAAAGTCCATGACCTTGACCACATTGCGCTTGGTCACCATCACATTGCCGGGCTTGATGTCCCGGTGGACCAGGCTCATTTCATGGCTGATCTCAAGCGCCGCCAGCACATCGCCGGTGATTTTCAGGGCCTTCTCGGTGGGCATCGCGCCGTACTGGGCGATGTCCGCGTCGAGCACCGACCGCAGCGGCCGGCCCTCGACGTACTCCATGACGATGTACGGCATCGGCGCGCCGCCGAGGGTGTCCTCACCGGTGTCGAAGACCGAGACGATATTGGTGTGCGTGAGTTTGGCCACGGCCTGGGCCTCGCGCCGGAACCGCTCGCGGAAGGACTGCTCGCGCCCCAGCTCGGTGTGCAGCGTCTTGATCGCGACCTGGCGGTCCAACACCGAGTCGTACGCCAGGTGCACGGACGCCATGCCGCCCTCGCCGAGCAGATCGCGCAGCTGGTAGCGGCCGCCGGCCAGCGAGCGGCCCTCATAGCGGCCTTGTGCGCCGTCCTGGCTCATCTGTGTGTTTCCCCCCTGGTGCGCGGCCCCGTGATCCGGCCCGGCGTACTCGCTGCACCACTTCTTCTTTCATGATTCTCGCGCCAAGTCTGCCCCAGGGCTTGGACACGTCAAGCCGCGTGCCCGTTCCGTGACCCGATGGGAAAGAAGAGACGGGGAAGGCGTTACAGCACCGCCACGGATTTGCGTCCGGGTGCCCGAAGCGGGTTGGATGGCCGGTCCATCACGACCAGCCCGCGGCACGGAACATGTAGCGTGCCCTTGCGAGAGACCGTAGCAACCCGTGCAAGCGGACAGACACGACGGCGAGGACTGATGGCACAGACGGAGCGCGCTCAGGGCCCGTCCGAATCCGACGCGGCCGCCGGTGGGATCCCCGATGCGCCGGAGGCGTGGGGTAACGGCGGCCTGGTCGGCGACGGTCGCTACCGCCTGACCCGCCGCCTCGGCCGGGGCGGCATGGCTGAGGTCTTCGCCGCCGAAGACGTACGTCTCGGCCGTACGGTCGCGGTGAAGCTGCTGCGGGCCGACCTCGCCGAGGATCCGGTTTCCAAGGCCCGGTTCACCCGTGAGGCGCAATCGGTCGCGGGCCTCAACCACCATGCCGTCGTCGCGGTGTACGACTCCGGTGAGGACCAAGTCGGCGGCAACGTCGTGCCGTACATCGTCATGGAGCTGGTCGAGGGCCGCACGATCCGGGATCTGCTGCTCAACGCCGAGGCCCCGCCGCCCGATCAGGCCCTGATCATCGTTTCGGGGGTGCTGGAGGCGCTGGCTTACAGTCACCACCACGGCATCGTGCACCGCGACATCAAGCCCGCGAACGTCATCATCACCAACAGCGGTGCGGTCAAGGTGATGGACTTCGGCATCGCGCGCGCCCTGCACGGAGCGCAGAGCACCATGACCCAGACCGGCATGGTCATGGGCACCCCGCAGTACCTCTCGCCCGAGCAGGCGCTGGGCAAGACGGTGGACACCCGGTCCGACCTGTACGCCACGGGCTGTCTGCTGTACGAACTCATCACCGGGCGGCCCCCGTTCGTCGGTGAGACCCCGCTCTCGGTGGTCTACCAGCACGTCCAGGACATGCCCGTACCGCCGTCCGAGGTCGCCCCCTCCGTGCCGCCGGAGCTGGACGGCCTGGTCATGCGCTCGCTCGCCAAGGACCCGGACGACCGGTTCCAGAGCGCCGAGGAGATGCGCGGCCTGGTGCAGTACGCGCTGGAGATGCTGGGGAACAGGGGCGGGCACACCGGCACTTGGGACACCGGTCCCGTGCAGCACGGCGGCGGCTCCACCCCGGCCATGGGCGTGGCCGGTACGGCCGCCCTGCCGCACCCTGGAAACGGTGACACCTCGCAGCTCGGCGCCGCGATACTTCCCGGCCCGCGAGATGACGACGGCGGCTTCGACGGCGGCCGGCGGTCCGGTGGCGGAGGCGGCCGGGGCATGGTGTGGCTGCTCGCGGCACTCGCGGTGATCGCCATCGTGGTCGGCATCTTCTACGCCCTCGGCGACACCGGTTCCAAGGGCACCCCGGACACCAACAAGCCCTCGGCACCGGCCTCCAGGAAGCACGAGCCCACGCCGTCGAAGTCGACGGAGGATCAGACCACCGAGGGCAACACGCTGCCGGGCGACAGTACGAACGGTCAGGGCGACTACACGCCTTCCGAGACGCCGACGCAGTCGGAGACCGGGACACCCTCCGACACACCGTCGCAGGCGCCGACCGAGCGGCCCACCGAGACCGCGACCGGCGGCGGCAACGCCGGTGCGAGTGAGGGCACCGGGGATACCACCCTCACCCCGAGCGACCCAGGTACGACGGACGGCGGCAACAGCGGCAGCGCGGGCCAGACCGGCATCGGTGGCGCGGACGGCGGGGGCTCCCCGGGCCCCGGTAGCGGTCTGTAGTGCCGCGTCAGCCAGGGTTTGCCCCGCTCGCCGCCCTGGCACGGCCATCTGCTGCGTTGCCCGATCGACCGAGTAGGTTCACTACGAGGCCGATCCGGCGCCTTGCAGCCGACCGCACCAGGTCACCTCGCTACCGGGCAAACCCTGGCTGACGCGGCACTAGCACGCGAGTTGGTGACCGGCCCGGCGGTCAGCCGGTGAAGGCGTCGAGCACGGCCTCGTACTCGCTCGTCCACCACACCGACAGCGCGGCCGCGGCCGGGAACTGCGGGTCCGCCCGCCGGTCGCGCAGTTGGTAGCGCCAGCGCAGCATCCAGAAGTCGTTGAGCCGCTCCCACCACACCCGGTGCACCGCCGCGGCCAGTTCGTCCGCGCCCGCGCCGGTCGCCCGCCGGTAGGCCCGGGCGTAGGAGCGCACCTTGGCCAGCTCCAGCGTGCCCCCGGGCCGTACGAAGAAGATCGCCGCGGCCCGGACCGCCTCCTCGGCGCGGGGCTGGACACCCAGCCGGTCCCAGTCCAGGATCGCGGCCGGCTCGGCGCCGCGGTACAGCAGGTTCAGCGGGTGGAAGTCGCCGTGCACCCAGCCGGTGGCGGGCTCGGCGCCCGCCTCCGGGCGCCGGTGGGCGTGCCGCTCGAGCAGGCCCCGGCGCTCCAGCAGCCGGTGCTCGGCCAGTTCGTCGAAGCTGTCGCGCGGCCGGTGGCCCCGCGCGAGGGCGAGCAGCACCTCGATCAGCGTGAAGGTGTCGGCAGGGTCGGCGCTCGCCACGGGCGCCTCGGGGACGGCGGAGTCGGGCATGACCCGCTCCAGGCAGGTGTGCACCAGGCCCAGCAGGGCGCCCAGCCGACGGGACTGGGCCGTGGTGAGCTCGGCGCCGTCCCGGTGCCGGCCCTCCACCCAGGGGTGCAGCGCGTAGCAGCGGCCGCCGATGACCGCGACCGTACGGCCGTCGGCGTCGGCGACCGGCGGGGCCACCGGCAGGCCGAGGGCGTCGAGCCGGGCCGTGGCGCCGTGCTGGCGGGCGATGGCGGCGCTGTCGCCGTCGAGGTGGTGCTTGAGAAAGTAGCGGCCGCGGGTGGTGGCCAGGCGGTAGCCGCGGTTGAGCAGCCCCTCGGCGACCGGCTCGCAGGACAGCGGCTCGCCGGCGCCCTCGTACCGGCGCAGCAGGGTGCCCAGGGTGGTCCCGTCGGGAGGAGCCGGAGGCGGAGTAAGGGCAGCAGATGAGCGCGGCACGCGCCAGATGTTAGATCACGCAGCGTACCGGTTCGGTCGCGGGGGGACGCCTCGGAGGGAGTGCACGGTGACGAACCGGGGCGCAATACGCAGATAGACCGGATCGAACGGGGCGCCGTCCGCGCTGTGTGGTATACGCCCGAAGAGTGCCCGCACCCGCGGGGCCGGCTCGACGGCATGGGCGGTGCCGACGAACTGGACGGCCCACACATCCTCGGTCCCGTGGTCGAGGTTGTCCACGCCGTACCCCACCACATGGCCGTCGCAGGCGCGGTGGTAGCCAAAGCCGCGGTGCATCCGCAGCAGTACCGTGCCGTCGGTGACGATGTGCCGCGCCGGGGTGACGAAGGGCAGGGCGCGCATGCTGACCGACAGCCGGCCGTAGGCGGCGGTGCTGAGCAGTTCGATCGCGCGGGATTCCTCGGAAGACGCGGGTGACATGTTCTCCACCCTCTCCGGGCGGGGTGACCTCAGAAAAGGGCTACCCGCCCCGAGAGATGGAGGTCCTTGGTCCCGATTCGGTCAGGCTGTTTTCAGCCTTTCCCGGCCTGTAGGCGGGCGACATAAGCGGCTGCCTGCGAACGGCGTTCCATGCCCAGTTTCGACAGCAGGCTGGAAACGTAATTCTTGATCGTTTTTTCGGCGAGGTGCAGCCTTTCACCGATGGCGCGGTTGGTCAGGCCCTCGCCGATCAGATCGAGGATCTTCCGTTCCTGCTCCGTGAGGCTCGCCAGCCGCTCATCGCCCTTGGGGGTGCTGCCGTCGCGCAGCCGCTCCAGGACCCGCGCGGTCGCCACGGGGTCCAGCAGCGACTTCCCGGTCGCCACATCCCGGACGGCGGACAGCAGCTCGCGGCCGCGGATCGCCTTGAGGACATAACCGGACGCACCGGCCATGATCGCGTCGAAGAGCGCTTCGTCATCGGCGAACGAGGTGAGCATCAGGCACTTGACGCCCTCGTCCATGGAGCGGATCTCGCGGCACACCTCGACCCCGCTGCCGTCCGGAAGGCGTACGTCGAGGATCGCGACATCGGGTCGGGTCGCGGGAATGCGGGCCAGGGCGTCGGCGGCCGTGCCGGCTTCGCCGACCACCTCGATGTCGGACTCCATCGAGAGAAGATCGTGGACCCCCCGGCGGACCACTTCGTGGTCATCGAGGAGAAATACCGTGATTTTCCCTTTTTCGCCCACGCTGACAGTCTCACATACGAACTCTTCCCGTGCTCCGGTCGAGCGGGATAACGTGCCGTTGTCCGGCCCCCCTGCAAGGCTGTGACCAGTGGAGTTTCCCCGCTTTCCTGATTTACTTGGAAATCCAAGCAAAAACGCAGGTCAGAGGGGTTTCGCAGAGATGCTCCCCACTGGGTAACGTGCCTTTTGCAGGGCACTGGCCGGGCGCTTGTCACGCCCGGTTCGGCCACGCCGCACACACCCCGTGCGCGTTCCGAAGCGGGTGAGCCTCCCCTAGCCGAGAGCATGGGGAACCCAGGCCGCCGGCGGATCCCGGGGGCCGGACAGACGGAGGAGCACACCGTGACCGTGGAGAGCACTGCCGCGCGCAAACCGCGCCGCAGCAGCAGCAAGCGCGTCAGCGCCAAGAAGCGACCGGCGGCCGACCAGCCCGAGCTCGTACAACTGCTGACGCCCGAGGGCGAGCGGGTCGAGCACCCTGACTACTCCCTCGACATCACTCCGGAGGAGCTCCGCGGTCTGTACCGCGACATGGTGCTGACCCGCCGCTTCGACGGCGAGGCCACGGCACTGCAGCGGCAGGGGGAACTGGGCCTGTGGGCCTCGCTGCTCGGCCAGGAGGCCGCCCAGATCGGGTCGGGCCGGGCGCTGCGCGACGATGACTACGTCTTCCCGACCTACCGCGAGCACGGCGTCGCCTGGTGCCGCGGGGTCGACCCGGCCAACCTGCTGGGCATGTTCCGCGGCGTGAACCACGGCGGCTGGGACCCGGGCAGCAACAACTTCCACCTCTACACGATCGTCATCGGCTCGCAGACGCTCCACGCGACCGGTTACGCGATGGGGGTGGCCAAGGACGGCGCCGACTCCGCCGTCATCGCCTACTTCGGCGACGGCGCGTCCAGCCAGGGCGACGTCGCCGAGGCGTTCACCTTCTCCGCCGTCTACAACGCCCCCGTCGTCTTCTTCTGCCAGAACAACCAGTGGGCGATCTCCGAGCCCACCGAGCGGCAGAGCCGCGTCCCGCTCTACCAGCGGGCCCAGGGCTTCGGCTTCCCCGGAGTACGGGTCGACGGCAATGACGTGCTCGCCTGCCTGGCGGTCACCCGCTCCGCCCTGGAGCGCGCCCGCAGCGGTCAGGGCCCGATGCTGATCGAGGCGTTCACCTACCGGATGGGCGCCCACACCACCTCCGACGACCCGACCCGCTACCGCCACGACGACGAGCGGGCCGACTGGGAGGCCAAGGACCCGATTCTGCGGCTGAAGACCTACCTGGAGCAGGAGGGCTTCGCCGACGAGGCGTACCTCGCCGAGGTGGAGACCGAGAGCGACGCGCTCGCCAAGCGGGTGCGCGAGGCCGTACGAGCCATGCCCGACCCGGACACCATGGCGATCTTCGAGCATGTCTACGCCGATGGGCACGCGCTCGTCGATGAGGAGCGCGCACAGTTCGCGGCGTACCAGGCGTCCTTCGCCGAGGAGGGGAACTGACCCATGGCCACCGAGAAACTTTCGCTCGCCAAGGCGATCAACGAATCCCTCCGCAAGGCCATGGAGACCGACTCCAAGGTTCTGATCATGGGAGAGGACGTCGGCAAGCTCGGCGGTGTCTTCCGGGTCACCGACGGTCTGGCGAAGGACTTCGGCGATGACCGGGTCATCGACACTCCGCTGGCCGAGTCCGGCATCATCGGCACCGCCATCGGACTGGCGCTGCGCGGCTACCGGCCGGTCGCCGAGATCCAGTTCGACGGCTTCGTCTTCCCTGCGTACGACCAGATCGTCACGCAGCTCGCCAAGATGCACGCCCGGGCGCTGGGCAAGGTCAAGCTGCCGGTCGTCATCCGGATCCCATATGGCGGCGGCATCGGCGCAGTCGAGCACCACAGCGAGTCGCCCGAGGCGCTCTTCGCGCACGTCGCCGGCCTGAAGGTGGTCTCGCCGTCCAATGCCTCGGACGCCTACTGGATGATGCAGCAGGCCATCGAGAGCGATGACCCGGTCATCTACTTCGAGCCCAAACGGCGCTACTGGGACAAGGCCGAGGTCGACACCACGGCCATCGCCGCCCCGCTGCACGCGGCCCGTGTCGTCCGGCAGGGGACGGACCTGACGCTCGCGGCGTACGGCCCGATGGTCAAGGTCTGTCTGGAGGCGGCCGCGGCGTCCGCCGAGGAGGGCAACTCCCTCGAGGTGGTGGACCTGCGCTCGATCTCGCCGATCGATTTCGACACGATCCAGCGATCGGTGGAGAAGACCAGGAGACTGGTGGTCGTGCACGAGGCTCCGGTGTTCCTGGGGTCGGGATCGGAGATCGCGGCCCGGATCACCGAGCGGTGCTTCTACCACCTGGAGGCCCCGGTGTTGCGGGTCGGCGGCATGCACGCGCCGTATCCGCCGGCCCGGCTCGAGGAGGAGTACCTGCCGGGGCTCGACCGGGTGCTGGACGCCGTCGACCGTGCGCTGGCGTACTGAGGGGCCTAGGAGATCCGTGACGATGACTGAGAGCACGACCCACGTCCGAGAGTTCAAGATGCCCGACGTGGGCGAGGGACTCACCGAGGCCGAGATCCTCAAGTGGTACGTACAGCCGGGTGACACCGTGACGGACGGTCAGGTGGTCTGCGAGGTCGAGACCGCCAAGGCCGCTGTCGAACTTCCGATCCCCTTCGACGGGGTGGTACACGATCTGCGCTTCGGCGAGGGCCAGACCGTCGATGTCGGCACCGTGATCATCACCGTGGACACCGGGGGCGGCTCCGCTGCCGCCGGGACGCCTGCCGCCGAGCCGGCGCCGAAGGCGGAGGAGGCCGCTGGACCGGCCGAGGGCGCGGAGCCCGAGGGGCGTCAGCCGGTGCTGGTCGGCTATGGCGTGTCCGCCTCGTCGACCAAGCGCCGCCCGCGCAAGCCGCAGCCGGAACAGGCCGTCCCAGCCCAGCCGACGGCCAGTGCGATTCAGGCGGAGCTGAACGGCGCCGCCGGGACCGTTGCCCCGGCGGGGCAGGCTGGGGGACCGGCCGTTGCCCCGCCGACCGCCGCCGGACGGCCGCTCGCCAAGCCGCCGGTGCGCAAGCTGGCCAAGGACCTGGGCGTTGATCTGGCGGCCGTCACGCCGACTGGCGAGGGCGGGATTGTGACCCGGGAGGACGTGTACGCGGCTGCCGGGGCCGCCGCGGCACCGGCTGCTGCTCCGGCCGCTGAGGCCCCCGCCGCCGTCGCTGCCGTGCCGCAGGTGGAGGCTCCCGCTCCCGCCGCGCGTGAGCAGCGGGTGCCGATCAAGGGCGTGCGCAAGGCCACGGCTCAGGCGATGGTGGCCAGTGCCTTCACCGCCCCGCATGTCACCGAGTTCATCACGCTGGATGTCACCCGCACCATGAAGCTGGTGCAGGAGCTGAAGGACGACCCGGAGATGGCGGGCGTGCGGGTCAACCCGCTGCTGGTGGTCGCCAAGGCATTCCTGGTCGCGATCCGGCGCAACCCGGAGATCAACGCGGCCTGGGACGAGGCCAACCAGGAGATCGTCCGCAAGGACTATGTGAACCTGGGCATCGCGGCGGCCACCCCGCGTGGCCTGATCGTCCCGAACATCAAGGACGCGCAGGACATGACCCTGCCCGAACTCGCAGCGTCGCTTGGGGACTTGGTCGCCACGGCCCGGGAGGGCAAGACCTCCCCGGCGGCGATGCAGGGCGGCACGGTCACCATCACCAACGTGGGCGTCTTTGGTGTCGACACCGGCACCCCGATCCTCAACCGGGGGGAGTCGGCCATCCTTGCGGTCGGCGCGATCAAGCTCCAGCCGTGGGTCCACAAGGGCAAGGTGAAGCCGCGTCAGGTCATGACGCTCGCCCTGTCCTTCGACCACCGTTTGGTCGACGGCGAACTCGGCTCCAAGGTCCTCGCGGATACCGCCGCCGTTCTCGAAAACCCCAGGCAGCGCCTCATCACCTGGGCGTAGCAGCCTGCCGACGGCAAGCACTCTGAGGGCCCGGACGCAAGCGTCCGGGCCCTCAGAGTGACATTGAGTGCTGCGGGTACGGGGAGTGCCTCTATGTCCTTCGTCAAGCCTGAGCTGGTCATGCGGCGGTTGCTTCGGGGGTGCGTGATTCGTAGAGGATGCCGTCGCGGGGCATGGCGGACAGGACGCTGATGCGGTGGCGGGCGAGGCGGGTAGTGGGGGCGGCAACGGGTGTGGCCAGCGATTGCCCCCTCGTGTGTCGATGGTCTGTCAGTTGGACCGGCAGCTGTGGTCCCCGCTCCGTGTCGGGCAATTGCGTGACCTGAAGCATGCTCCGGGTCATGCGTTCTGAGGGGGTAGTGAGGGGCAAAGGTCATGCCGGGCCCGGAGGCCGGGAGTCCCGACCCTCGGAGGCACGAAGAAGGTAACGGGATGTACTGAACCGCGGCAGACTGCGCCCCGCGTCCGTATCGCGGACGGACAACGCTTGTGCATACGTGTTGTATCTAAGATGTGTGCATGCCTCCCGCCCCTGCCGCCCCGGCCAAGCAGCCCCCCGCCGCCGAGCGCGTCTACACCCACGTCAAGCAAGCGGTACTCGACCGCCGTTACGAGGGCGGGACGCTGCTCACCGAGGGGGATCTCGCCGACGCCGTCGGCGTCTCCCGTACGCCCGTACGCGAGGCCCTGCTGCGGCTGGAGGTCGAAGGGCTCATCAAGCTGTACCCGAAGAAGGGCGCCCTGGTGCTGCCGGTCTCCGCACAGGAGATCGGCGATGTCGTCGAGACCCGCCTGCTCGTCGAGGAGCACGCCGCCCGCAAGGCCGCACCCGCCGGGCCGCAGCTGATCAGCCGGCTGGAGGAGCTGCTGGAGGAGCAGCGGCGGTTCGCCGCCGAGGGCGACCTGGCGGCCGTCGCCGTCGCCGACCGCTGCTTCCACGCCGCGATCGTCCGCAGCGCCGGCAACCAGATCCTCGACCGGCTCTACGACCAACTCCGCGACCGTCAGCTGCGCATGGGCGTCGCCGTCATGCACGCCCACCCCGGCCGCATCGCCAAGAACATCGCCGAACACGCCGAGATCCTCCAGGCCCTGCGCACCGGCGACGCCGAGGCCGCCGCCGCGGCAGTCCACCAGCACGTCAGCTGGGTGCGGGTGCTCGTCCGAGGGGACGAGCGGTGAGCGCACCGATACGGCTGCCGGGCGACCCGCCCGGGGGACGGCGCGCCGTCGCCGTCTGGGGCATCGGCGTCGCCGTCTACTTCGTCGCCATCACCTACCGCACCAGCCTCGGCGTGGCCGGAATCGACGCCGCCGACCGCTTCCACATCAACGCCTCGGCGCTGTCGACCTTCTCCATCCTCCAACTTCTCGTCTACGCGGGGATGCAGATCCCCGTCGGCCTCATGGTCGACCGCCTCGGCACCAAGAAGGTCCTCACCCTCGGCGCCGTCCTGTTCACCACCGGCCAGCTGGGCTTCGCCCTCTCCCACTCCTACGCCACCGCCCTCGCCTCCCGCGCCCTCCTCGGCTGCGGGGACGCGATGACGTTCATCAGCGTGCTGCGGCTCGGCTCCCGCTGGTTCCCCGCCCGCCGCGGCCCGCTGATCGGGCAGGTCGCCGCGCTGTCCGGGATAGCGGGCAACCTCGTCTCCACGATCGTGCTGTCCCGGCTGCTGCACGCCCTCGGCTGGACGCCGGCCTTCGCGGGCAGCGCCCTCGGCGGCGCGGCCGTCGTCGTGCTGGTGCTGCTGTTCCTGCGGGACCACCCCGAGGGGTATGAGCCGGAGCCCGCGCACCGCCCCCACGGCCGGGGCTTCGTACGGAAGCAGATCGCCGCCGCCTGGCGGGAGCCCGGCACCCGGCTCGGCATGTGGGTGCACTTCACCACCCAGTTCCCCGCCATGGTCTTCCTGCTGCTGTGGGGCATGCCGTTCCTGGTGCAGGCCCAGGGCACCTCCCGGGCCGCCGCCGGAGAGCTGCTGACCCTGGTGGTGCTGGCCAACATGGTGATCGGGCTGCTGTACGGCCAGCTCATCGCCCGTCACCACCGGGCCCGTACCCCGCTCGCCCTCGGCACAGTCGGCGCGACCGCCCTGGTCTGGGGTGCGGCGATCACCTGGCCTGGCGGGCACGCCCCGATGTGGCTGCTGATCACCCTGTGCGCCGTGCTCGGCGCCTGCGGCCCCGCCTCGATGATCGGCTTCGACTTCGCCCGGCCGGCCAACCCGCCCGAGCGGCAGGGTACGGCCTCCGGCATCGTCAACATGGGCGGATTCACCGCCTCCATGACCACCCTGCTCGCCATCGGCGTACTGCTCGACGCGACCGGTGACAACTACCGGGTCGCGTTCGCCTCCGTCTTCGCCCTGGAGGCCATCGGCCTCTCGCAGATCCTGCGGCTGCGGGGGCGGGCACACCGCCGCGAGCGCGAGCGGGTCGTGGCCAGCCGCGTCGAGACCGTCCACGTACCGGCCTGACCGGCCCGCCGGTCAAACGGAACCTCGGCGCACGAAGGCCACCTTGGGCGCGTACGGGGGTCCGGCAAGCGCTGGACTCGGCACATCGACGCCGGCGCTCGGCCCGGGACCCGGCCGACGGCCTGGCGCACCGACGGCTCGCCGAAGCGCTGGGACCTCACCGACTGGGCCGGATACCGCCCGGAAGGTGAGCGGAAGCCGGCGAAGGGCTGATCCGCCCCCGGCACCCCCCGTGCCCTGTCTGCGCCCGAGCAGGTGGGGCACGGGGCGCGGTGCTGCGCCACGGCCCGTGTACGCGACGGCCGTTGCGGCACGGGTCCGGCCCCGGCGCCCGGCGTTACGGCGTGACCGCGAAGTGCCGCAGGATCGCGTCCGCGAGGTGCTGGTCGCCCTCGATCTTCAGCTGCTCCTTCACCGCCGCCGGCTTCACCCGGCCGCAGGCCAGCCGGACATAGGTCTCCCAGTCCAGCGTCATCGTCACCGCGGGCCCCAGCGACGGGCTGCCGTTGATCGAGCCCTTGCCCTCGCCATCGACCCTGACGGTGCGCATGAACTCCACCGGCCCGGTCACATCGAAGACAACCGCCGAGTGCGGGGGCGCGCCCGCGTCCTTGGCGACGACCTTCGGCAGCGCCGGCAGCAGCACATCCCGGGTGATGTACGCGCCCGGCGAGTCGAGATTGCCCGGCTTGCCCAGAGCCCGGCGCAGGTCCTGCTCGTGCACCCACACATCGAAGACCCGCATCAGCAGCAGCCGTTCGAGGGGCATCTCGCGGCCCATCGCGCCGATGTTGGTGCGGACCGGCGTATCGGGGTCGCGCTTTTCGTTGCGCAGCTGCCGCGAGCGGCGAATGATCGTGTACTCCAGCTCGGCGGTCATCTCCGGTGCCGTGTGACACCTGCGCACATCCACCGGAACTTCCATATACCGGGAGTACTCGTCCTTCATATGGAACAGATCCCGCGGCAGGGTGTGGATCGGCCGCGGGTCGCCCAGCATCTCGCACTCCAATCCGATGACATGCGAGACGACATCGCGGACGGACCACGCCGGGCACTCGGTGGCGCGGTTCCACTCGCTCTCGGAGAGCGGCGTCACCAGGGCGGATATTGCCTCGATGGAGTGGGTCCAGGCGTCGATGGAGGACTGCAGGCTTGGATGGACGGTCACGTGACCCCTCGTGGCGGTTCGTACGCGGGTGGGCTGGGTGGTGGTGTGCAGTTAAGTTACGCTGCCCAAGGGCACCCCGGCAGTGCTTTCCCCACTGATCGTAGGCCGTTCGCGGGAGTGTCTCGACGGCTCGAATGCTGAGAGTGGTGATAGTGTGCGCGCCTCGTTGCTCCAGATCGACGTGAACCCGTACGAGTCGGTGCAAGCCCGGCGCGAGCGCGTCGCCTCCCTCATCCGCGAACAGGCCGGTGCGGATCTCGTCGTCCTTCCCGAGCTGTGGACCGTGGGTGCCTTCGCCTACGAGGCCTTCGACGCATACGCCGAGGCGCTCGACGGGCCGACCGTAACAGCCATGTCGGCCGCCGCGGCCGACGCCCGCGTCTGGCTGCACGCCGGCTCCATCGTCGAGCGCGCCGCCGATGGGACCCTCTACAACACCTCGCTGGTCTTCGACCCGGACGGCGGCCTCCGCCGCACCTACCGGAAGATCCACCGCTTCGGCTTCGACAAGGGCGAGGCCGTGATCATGGGCGCGGGGAACGAGATCGCCACCGTCGAACTGCCGGATGTCGTCGCGGGCCTGGCCACCTGCTACGACCTGCGCTTCCCGGAGCTGTTCCGGCGGCTGACCGACGCGGGCGCGCAACTGCTGATCGTCCCGGCCGGCTGGCCCGCCCGGCGCCGCGACCACTGGACCCTGCTGGCCCGCGCCCGCGCGGTGGAGAACCAGGCGTACGTGCTCGCCTGCTGCTCGGCCGGCACGCACGCCGGGGTCGAGCAGGCCGGGCACAGCCTGGTCGTCGACCCGTGGGGTCAGGTGCCGGCCGAGGCGGGCGAGGAGGAGCAGATCCTCACCGTCGATCTCGACCCGGCGCGGGTGGCCAAGACGCGCGAGGAGTTCCCCGCCCTGCGCGACCGCGTCCTGGGCCTGGCGGACCCGCGCTCCTAGGGCCCGCCTCCGGGGCGCCCGCGCCGCGTCGGCCGCGGCGCCTGGAGCTGTTCCTGCAGCCCCGCGGAATGGACGGACAGGCGGGTGATGTTTGATGTCGGTATGGCTTCACGTGTACGTGTCCGCGCCCCAGAGCTCATCGGCAAGGGCGGCTGGCTGAACACCGGCGGAAACGATCTGACCCTCGCCGACCTGCGAGGACGCATCGTCATTCTCGATTTTTGGACGTTTTGCTGTGTGAACTGTCTGCATGTGCTCGATGAGCTGCGGGAGCTGGAGGAGAAGCACCGCGACACCGTGGTGATCATCGGCGTGCACTCGCCGAAGTTCGTGCATGAAGCCGATCACCAGGCCGTGGCCGACGCCGTCGAGCGGTATGAGGTGCGGCACCCCGTCCTCGACGACCCCGAGCTGGCCACGTGGAAGCAGTACGCCGTACGGGCCTGGCCCACGCTCGTCGTCATCGACCCCGAGGGTTATGTCGTCGCCCAGCACGCCGGCGAGGGCCACGCCCACGCCATCGCCACGCTGGTCGAGGAGCTGGAGGCCGAGCACGCGGCCAAGGAGACCCTGCGCCGCGGCGACGGACTGGGGGCACCCCCAGCGGTAGCTGGGGGAGTGCCGCCGGAGCCCGTCGCGACCGGTCTGCGCTTCCCCGGCAAGGCGCTGCTGCTGCCTGGGGGCACCTTCCTGGTGTCGGACACCAACCGGCACCAGCTGGTCGAGCTGGACGCCGACGGCGAGACGGTCGTGCGGAGGACCGGCACCGGCGAGCGCGGGCTCGTCGACGGCGGGCCGGAGCTGGCGTGCTTCAGCGAGCCGCAGGGGCTCGCGCTGCTGCCTGGAGGAACCGTCGTCGTCGCCGACACCGTCAACCACGCCCTGCGGACGTACGACCCGGCGACCGGCGAGGTCGCGACCATCGCCGGCACCGGCCGCCAGTGGTGGCAGGGGTCGCCCACCTCCGGCCCCGCCCGCGAGGTGGACCTGTCGTCCCCGTGGGATGTGGCCTGGTGGGACGGCAAGCTGTGGATCGCGATGGCCGGTGTCCACCAGCTGTGGACGTACGACCCGGCCACGCGGACCGTCGAGGCCTCGGCCGGGACGACCAACGAAGGGCTGGTCGACGGACCGGCCGCCGAGGCCTGGTTCGCGCAGCCGTCGGGGCTCGCCGCCACCGGGGACCGGCTGTGGATCGCCGACTCCGAGACGTCCGCTCTGCGCTGGCTGGAGCGCGACGGGGAGGGCGGATACGCCGTCCGCACCGCCGTCGGCACCGGCCTGTTCGACTTCGGGCACCGCGACGGAGCGGCCGAACAGGCGCTGCTGCAGCACCCGTTGGGTGTCACCGCTCTGCCTGACGGCTCGGTCGCCGTCTGTGACACGTACAACCACGCGCTGCGCCGCTACGACCTCGCGAGCGGCGAGGTCAGCACGCTCGCCACCGATCTGCGTGAGCCGTCCGGGGCGGTGCTCGTCGACGGCGACATCGTGGTCGTCGAGTCCGCACGGCACCGGCTGACCCGGCTGCGTCTGCCCGAGGAGGCCGTACGGGTGGCCGCGGTGGCGCACCGGACCCAGCGCGCGGCGACCGACGTCGCGCCGGGGTCGCTGCGGTTGGACGTGATCTTCCAGGCGCCCGCCGGGCAGAAGCTGGACGAGCGCTACGGCCCGTCCACCCGCCTGCTGGTGAGCTCGACCCCGCCGGGGCTGCTGGCCGAGGGAGCGGGCCAGGGAACGGATCTGAGCCGGACCCTCGTGCTGGCCGACGGGATCATGGAGGGTGTGCTGCACGTCTCCGCGATGGCCGCTTCCTGCGACGACCCTGCGTCCGACAGCGGCTCCGCCGCGGGTGCCAACGAGTACCCGGCCTGCCATGTGCACCAGCAGGACTGGGGCGTTCCGATCCGGGTGACCGGCGAGGGGACATCCCGACTGCCGCTGGTGCTGGCGGGGTTGGACGGCTGACCGCCCAACCCCCAGCAACTTCTAGCGGATGCGGTGGTCCTCCTCGACCTCGACGACCGGAGCGCCCGGCCGTGGCGGCTGCACCCGCCGCCGCTTGAGGATGCTCACGTAGGTCGCGAGGCCGATCAACCCAACCGCAATCATGATCAATCCGGCGAGATCCAGGTTGATCCCGGACATGTGCCAGTCCGTCGCGAACGTGAGGATGGCCCCCACCGCGATCAGGGCAATGCACCCGCCGATACCCATGTTGTCCGCCTCCGTACATCACTTGGCTGTTCCGGGCTGGACGCTGTACGCGTACCCGGGCCCGGAATGGCCATGCCTGGGCGGTGGTTGGGGCGGCGCACATCGGCGGAGCCGTCGCGGCGTTCAGTCGGTCAGAAACGCCGTCAGGACGTTCGCGAGCAGGTACGGATCCTCGGCGCCGCACAGTTCGCGTGCGGAGTGCATGGACAGAATCGCGACGCCGATGTCGACGGTCGCGATGCCGTGCCGGGCGGCGGTGATCGGGCCGATGGTCGTGCCGCACGGCATGGAGTTGTTGGAGACGAAGGACTGCCATGGCACGCCCGCCCGGTCGCAGGCGTTCGCAAAGACCGCCCGCCCGCTGCCGTCCGTGGCGTAGCGCTGGTTGACGTTGACCTTGAGGATCGGGCCGCCGTTGGGCATCGGGTGGTGGCCGGGCTCATGGCGTTCGGCGTAGTTGGGGTGAACGGCGTGGCCGGTGTCGGAGGACAGGCAGATGGTGCCGGCGAAGGCGCGGGCCTTGTCCTCGTAGCCGCCGCCGCGGGCGAATACCGACCGCTCCAGGACATTGCCGAGCAGCGGGCCGTCGGCGCCGGTGTCGGACTGGCTGCCGTTCTCCTCGTGGTCGAACGCGGCGAGTACGGGGATGGCGGACAGCCCGGGCGTGGCCGCGGCAGCGGCGAGGGCGGCCGTACCCGCGTGGACGGACAGCAGGTTGTCCAGCCGCGGGGCGGCGAGCAGTTCGTGGTCCCGGCCGAGGTAGGCGGGCCGCTCGACGCTGTGCACCATCAGGTCCCAGCCGGCGACGTCGTCCGCCGCCACGCCCGCCTGGTCCGCGAGGAAGCGGATGAGGTCGCCCTCCTGGACCTCCCCGAGCCCCCAGATCGGTGTCATATGCCGCTGCTTGTCGAGCTTGAGGCCCTCGGCATTGACGCTGCGGTCGAGGTGGACGGCGAGTTGCGGCACGCGCAGCAGCGGGCGGTCGACGCAGACGAGATGGTGCGATCCCCCAGGGCCTCCGGCCTGGGAGGTACCCCCACGCAGGGTGAGCCGTCCGCTCAGGCCCAGGTCGCGGTCGAGCCAGGTGTTCAGGAGCGTCCCGCCGTAGATTTCGACGGCGACCTGGCGCCAGCCGTGGGCGCCGGTGTCCGGGATGGGCTTGACCCGGAGGTTGGGGGAGTCGGTGTGCGCACCGATGATGCGGAAGGGGGTCTGCGGACCCACGCCCTCCGGCACGTACCAGGCGACGATCGCACCGCCGCGCAGCACGTACTTCCCGCCGGCTGAGCCGTCCCACCGCGCGGTCTCCTCGACCCGCCGGAACCCGGCCTTCTCCAGCCGCTCGGCCGTGTTCGCCACCGCGTGGTACGGGGACGGCGAAGTGGCGAGGAAGGTGATCAGGTCGTCGGTGTGGCCGCGGTCGAAGCGGGCGTGGGCGTTCATGCGCCCAGCATAGATACGGGCCTTGATCCGGCCGGGCACCGTGGGCGGCATACGGCCGCGCCGTGCGGGCGGCAGCGGGTGCTCACCCGAAAGCGAGGTGCGGGTCGCCTGCGATGAGATCACTGCATATCGTCCGAAACGCCTTACAAGATCGTCTCCTGTGCTCTTGCTCGGCCGCTCGGCGGTCGGTGCTCACCCAAATGCGAGTACCGGTCGCCAGCGGAGAGATCGCCGCATATCTTCCGAAATGGTTCGTCGGTAAGGCGTTTCCGCGTGCTCTCGGCGCAGGCGCACCGGCCTTCGGACCTGCCCCCCACAGCGCCGCCCAGCAGGGTGGCCTTTCTCCATCTGGAGGTTATGCATGTCTTCGGCTTCCCCCTGCTCCGCGTACCGAAGGGTTTTGACGGCCGGTCTGGTCACGGTGGCGCTTCTCTCGCCCGCCGTTCCCGCCGTCGCCGCGCTACCTGGCGACCCCACCTGTTTCGGCCAGATGCCGACCATCACCGGCTCGGGAAAGATCGTTGGGACCTCTGGTGACGATGTCATCATGGGCTCCTCGGGAGACGACACCATTGACGGCGGCGGCGGCAACGACCGCATCTGCGGAAACGCCGGAAACGACACCGTCATCGGGGGTCTTGGCGACGATCTGCTCAACGGCGACGACGGCGACGACAAGGTGTACGGCGATGTCTTCAGCCCCGAGGGCAACGCTGTCGGCGGGGGTGACGACCTGTTGATCCTCGGCCGCGGCAACGATCACGGCACCGGCGACAGCTTCGCCGCGAAAGGCAACGCCTCCGGTGGCGGCAGAGACCGGATCGAGGCCGGACCGGGCGATGACAAGGTGACGGGAGACAGCGTCTCGCTCACCGGCGACGCCACAGGCGCCGGCGACGACATCCTCAACGCGGGCCCGGGCCTCGACGAACTCGTGGGCGACAGTTCCGCGGCGAAGACCGCGAGGGGGAACGGCGGCGATGACATCATTCTCTTCGGAGGGGACGGCGGACGTCTCGCCGTCGGTGACCACGCCACGGCCGAGGGCGGCACGGCGATCGGTGCGGGCGGCGACCAGATCTTCGGCGGGAACGTCGACGACACCCTCATCGGTGACAGCTCCTCGGACCATGTCTCCCAGGCCCGCAGCGACACGATCTTCGGCTACCTCGGGAACGACACCATCTTCGGTGACAACACCAACTCCGCCCGCACCAAGGTGAACGGCACCGTCGGTGGGCGGGACTGGCTCAGAGGCGACAACGGGGACGACAAGCTGTGGGGCGGGCCGGGCAGGGACCGCCTCGACGGAGGTGCGCAGAGCGACGACTGCGATGGTCGTACCAGCGGCGGCGACGCGCCCGTGAATTGCGAGAGGTACGTCAGCGCGCAGTAGGCCACCGTGCCCTCGTACCGGACCGGCCGGACAGCCGGCGGAAACACGCGAGGCCCCTGCCCGGGTTGTGCCGGGCAGGGGCCTCGCACATGAGGTGCCTGTGGGGCGAAGTGGACTAGAACGCCGCCTCGTCCAGCTCCATCAGCGACTGGTCGATGGACTCGGCGATGCCGCGCTGGACGGACACGCCCGGCAGGATGTTCTGCGCGAAGAACTTCGCCGCGGCGATCTTGCCCTCGTAGAAGGGCTTGTCCTTGGCGGAGGCGCCGGCCAGCTTCTCGGAGGCGACAGCGGCGCCCTTGAGCAGCAGGTAACCGACCACGACGTCACCGGAGGCCAGCAGCACGCGGGTGGTGTTGAGGCCGACCTTGTAGATCGACTTCACGTCCTGCTCGGTGGCCGCGAGGTCGGTCAGCATGGCGCCGACGATCGCCTCGAGGTCCACGGCGGCCTTCGCCAGCGCGTCGCGGGCCGCGGCCAGCTCCTCGCCGCCGGTGGCCTCGGCCAGGAACTTCTTGATCTCCTCGGACAGCGCCGTCAGGGCCTGGCCCTGGTTACGGACGATCTTCCGGAAGAAGAAGTCCTGGCCCTGGATGGCCGTGGTGCCCTCGTAGAGGGTGTCGATCTTGGCGTCCCGGATGTACTGCTCGATCGGGTACTCCTGCAGGTAGCCGGAGCCGCCGAAGGTCTGCAGCGACTGGGCCAGCTGCTCGTAAGACTTCTCCGAGCCGTAGCCCTTGACGATCGGCAGGAGCAGGTCGTTGAGGGCGTGCAGCTCCTTGACGTCCTCGCCCGCGGCCTCCTTGACGGCGATCTCGTCCTGGACGGAAGCGGTGTAGAGAACGAGGGCGCGCATGCCCTCCGCGTACGCCTTCTGCGTCATCAGCGAGCGGCGCACGTCCGGGTGGTGGGTGATGGTGACCTTCGGCGCGGTCTTGTCGGTGAAGCTCGCCAGGTCGGGGCCCTGCACGCGCTCCTTGGCGTACTCCAGGGCGTTGAGGTAGCCGGTCGACAGGGTGGCGATGGCCTTCGTGCCGACCATCATGCGGGCGAACTCGATGATGCGGAACATCTGGCGGATGCCGTCGTGCTTGTCGCCGATCAGCCAGCCCTTGGCGGGGTGCTTGTCGCCGAAGGTCATCTCGCACGTGTTGGACGCCTTGAGGCCCATCTTGTGCTCGACGTTGGTGGCGTAGACGCCGTTGCGCTCGCCCAGCTCGCCGGTCTCCCAGTCGAACTCGTACTTCGGCACGAGGAAGAGGGACAGGCCCTTGGTGCCCGGGCCGGCGCCCTCGGGGCGGGCGAGCACGTAGTGGAGGATGTTCTCGGCCATGTCGTGCTCACCGGAGGTGATGAAGCGCTTCACGCCCTCGATGTGCCAGGAGCCGTCCGCCTGCTGGATGGCCTTGGTACGGCCGGCGCCCACGTCCGAGCCCGCGTCCGGCTCGGTCAGCACCATGGTGGAGCCCCACTGCTTCTCCACCGCTATCTGCGCGATCTTCTTCTGCGCCTCGTTGCCCTCGCTGTAGAGGATGCCGGCGAAGGCCGGGCCGGAGGAGTACATCCAGATCGCCGGATTGGAACCGAGGATCAGCTCCGCGTACGACCAGACGAGGGTGGCCGGGGCGGTGGTGCCGCCGATCTCCTCGGGCAGGCCGAGTCGCCAGTACTCGGAGTCCATGAAGGCCTGGAAGCTCTTCTTGAACGTCTCCGGGACCGGCGCCGTGTTGGTCTCGGGGTCGAAGACGGGCGGGTTGCGGTCGGCGTCGACGAAGGACTCGGCCAGTTCGTTCTCGGCGAGACGGGCGAGCTCCCCCAGGATGCTCTTCGCGGTCTCAGCGTCCATCTCCGCGAACGGGCCGGTGCCGTACAGCTTGTCGCGGCCGAGGACCTCGAAGAGGTTGAACTCGATGTCGCGGAGATTCGACTTGTAGTGCCCCATGGCGACGGCTCCGTAAGGCTCGGAGAGGTGGGTCCTCTGAGTGCGTACCAATCGGTGATGGCATGATGCTACCCGCGAGTAATAAGAAGCAACCCCGAACGCCCCAACTGTGACTCGTTACGCTTTGGGGCATGTACGGCTACGACCAGAACCCGGGTGCGGGGCAGCAGTACGCCGCGCCGCCGCATCCGCCGCCGCACCCGCCCGGTGCCGCCGGCTACGGGGGCCAACCGCTCTACCCCGAGCCGTCGCCGCCCTCGCTGGCCGACGCGGTGCGGGCCTTCACCACCGGTTCGATGTCCGCCGAGGACTTCCAGCAGATCTTCTCGACCTCGAAGGTCTACTGTCCACGCGGTGACGGGCCCGGCTTTCTGGCCCTGCACAACACCCAGCAGCCCGTGATCCCGATGTTCACCTCGCTCAAGGAGCTGAGGCGCTACGCGGGCAAGGAGTCCAAGTACTTCGTGATCACCGGATCCGAGGTGCTGGATCTGCTGCCTACGGGGTACGGCTTCGTGCTGGACATGGAGGGCGAGCACCGGATGGTCTTCGACGCGAAGGCCGTGGAGCAGATGGTCGACTTCGCGATGCAGCGGATGTACGGCTAGCGCTAGCGGCTAGCGCTAGCCGCCGCCGGCTTGTCGGAGCCCTCACCGCCCGGGCGGTGAGGGCTCTTCCGCTGCGCGGGAATGCCCGCGGGCCTCCCTCGGTTGTTTATGGTTAAACCAACCATGAGGAGGCCGTCATGCCCGCAGTGACCGTTGAAAATCTGCTGGAGCTGCCGCGCGTCGGCCGGCTTGCCGAGGGCGCCGTACCCCGTCCCGTCCGAGCCGTCACCACCGCTCCGAGCGGCCTCGAGGGCGAGGGCTTCCCGGTGCGCCGGGCGTTCGCCGGTATCGACTACGCCTACCTCGACCCGTTCATCATGATGGATCAGATGGGCGAGGTGGAGTACCTGCCCGGTGAGCCCAAGGGCACCCCCTGGCATCCGCACCGCGGCTTCGAGACCGTGACGTATCTGATCGACGGGACCTTTGTGCACCGGGACTCGCACGGCGGGGGCGGGGTCATCAACGGTGGTGACACCCAGTGGATGACTGCCGGCTCCGGAGTGCTGCATATCGAAGCCCCGCCGGAGGAACTCGTCGTCAGCGGCGGCCTCTTCCACGGGCTGCAGCTGTGGGTGAACCTGCCGCGCAAGGACAAGATGATGCCGCCGAAGTACCAGGACATCGGCGGTGGCCAGGTCAAGCTGCTGACGTCGCAGGACGGCGGCGCGCTGCTGCGGCTCATCGCGGGCGATATCGAAGGCCACCGGGGGCCGGGTGCCACGCACACGCCGATCACCATGCTCCATGTGTCGCTGAACCCGGGTGCCGAGCTGACGATCCCGTGGCGGGCGGACTTCAACGCGCTGGCGTACGGTCTCGCGGGGCGCGGCACGGCGGGCGTGGAGGGGCGGCCGTTCCGTACGGCGCAGGCGGTGGTCTTCGGGCACGGAGACTCGCTGACGGTGCGGGCGGACACGACGCAGGAGTCGCGCAGCCCGAACTTCGAGGTGGTGCTGCTCGGGGGGCTGCCGATCCGGGAGCCGATGAAGCAGTACGGGCCGTTCGTGATGAACACGCATGCCGAGCTGGTGCAGGCGTTTGAGGACTTCCGGGCGGGACGCCTCGGATCGGTCCCGGCGAAGGACTGACGCACGGGAGGCCGCGGCGCCGGCCCCGCACACCCGGGGTAGGCGTCGTTGCGCCAGGTGGATGCGCCCAGCGGCGGGGCCGCTGGGCGCATGGTCGGCTGGGGCGGTGCAGAACGAACCGCCCCTGCTCCCCACCGGCGCCCGCCGCACGGCGGCCTGGTGCGCGGTGGTGCTGCTCGTCTCCGGTGTCGCCGCCGTCGTCATCTGGCTGGTCGCCACGCTCAAGGCCGCCGTCACGCCCGTGCTGCTCTCGCCAGCGTCGCCGGGATTCTCGGGATGCTGATGGCCGTACCGCTGGCCGCGGCGGCGTTCGGGATCGTCTCCCAGCTCCGCGGCGGTGGCGGCTATGCCGGCGACGCCGCCCCGCCGGGTCCGCGCCGTCCGGACGGGACGGACTCCGGCTCCCCCTCGTAGAGCTCGAACCAGAGGCACTTGCCCTCGCCCTGGGGGGCGACTCCCCATGCGTCGGCGAGCAGTTCCATCAGCAGCAGACCGCGTCCCGAGGACGCCAGCTCACCGGGGTGCCGCAGGTGCGGCTGCTCGTCGCTGGCGTCGGCGACCTCCGCGCGCAGCCGCCGTTTCCCGTGCTCCCCGGAGAGCTGAGCGTTCAGCAGCGCGTCCCCGTCCGTGTGCACCAGAACGTTGGTGATCAGCTCGTTGACCATCACCACGGCCGCGTCGATCTGCTCATCGGCCGCCCAGTCGTGCAGCAGCTCCCGTATCTGCTGCCGCACCCCGGCCAGTCGCTCGGACTCGGCCTGCGCGATGGTCAGCACCGTATGGCGCAGCGGCGCCGCCACCCCGCCGGGCGGGAGGCCGCCGCCCGGACCGTTCCGGCTCAGCAGCAGTACGGCTATGTCGTCCTCGCGGCGGTCGGCGAGCGGCCCGGGGGTTTGGTACGACGACGGTCCGAGGACGGCCTGCAGCAGCGAGTCGGCGAGCGTCTCCACCGGCTCGCCCGAGTGGTCCTCGATGATCGTCCGCAGCCGCTGCCAGCCGGTCTCCAGGTCGTGCCCGCCGGTCTCGATCAGGCCGTCCGTGCAGACCATCATCATCTCGCCGGGTTCCAGGGTGAGCCGAGTGGTCGGATAGTCGCTGTCCGGGGCGATGCCCAGCGGAAGCCCGCCCGCGGTCGGCCGCTTCAGCATCGTGCCGTCGCTCATCCGAATGGCGATGTCGGGGTGGCCGGCCCTGGCGACCTCGAGGGTGCCGGTAGCCGGGTCGACCTCGATGTAGAGGCAGGTGGCGAACCGCGGATCCAGCTCGCCTTGGCGGTCCGCCGCCTGCTGCTCGATCAGCGCGGCGAAGAAGCGGGAGGCGCGGGAGAGCACCGCGTCGGGGTGGTGGCCTTCGGCGGCGTACGAGCGCAGGGCGATCCGCAGCTGGCCCATCAGGCCCGCGGCACGTACGTCGTGCCCCTGGACATCTCCGATGACCAGGGCTATCCGGCCGGACGGCAGCGGGATCATGTCGTACCAGTCGCCGCCGACCCGCAGCCCGCCGCCCGTCGGTACGTAGCGCGCGGCCACCGTCATCCCCGGGATGTCCGGGTGGAGGGTCGGCATCATGCTGCGCTGCAGGTCGTGGCTCAGCGCCCGCTCGGACTCCTGGACGCGGGCCCGCGCCAGCGCCTGCCCGAGCATCCGGGCGACGGTGGTGAGGACCGAACGCTCGTCGGGGGTGAACGCCACCCGCTGCCCGAAGGCGGCCATCCACGCGCCGATGGTGCGATCCCCCTCGATCAGCGGCAGGAAGGCCCACGACTTGCGGTGGAAGCGGGCGGCGAGCGGCCAGGTGGCGGGGAAGCGGTGCTGGTACGCCTCCGGTGAGGGGAGGTAGATGGCCCGCCCGGTGCGCACCACCTCGGCGGCCGGATAGTCGCTCTCCAGCGGCATGTGGAACCGGCGTTCGGCGCCCTCCTGGTAGCCGTGGTGGCCGATGACCTTGAGGTAGCCGGACTCGACGCCGAAGACCGCCAGGCCGTCCGGGGAGAAGCCGGGCATGGACAGATTCGCGGCGACCCGCAGCACCTCGGAGGTTGAGCGGGCCTCGGCGAGCGCCCGGCCCGCGTCCAGCAGGAACGCCTCGCGGCCGCGGCGCCAGTCGCCGGTGATGCCGCTGGGCGTGGCCGCGGTGGTGCCCGGCTGCGGCTCCGCGACCTCCTGGAGGGTGCCGACCAGGTGATAGTCGTCCCCGTCGATGACGGGCCGGGACCGGCTGCGGACGATCCGCAGGACCCGGCCGTCATCGCCGATGATCCGCATCCGGGCCTCGGCGAGTGTGCCCTCGGCGGCCGCCAGGGCCACGATTCCGGTGACCTCCACCCAGTCCTCGGGGTGGAAGCGGGAGCGCACGGCGGACTCGGGGAGGACGGCGGGCTGTGCGGGCAGGCCGAGCAGCCGGGCCGCCTCCGCGTCCAGGGTGACCATCCGCGAGGCGTTGTCCCAGCGCCAGAGTCCGGTCGCGATCGCGGCGAGGAGGTCCTCGGTGCGCATTGCACCAGATTATGTGGGTTCATCCGGCTTCGTGGCCCGGCCGCGGGCTGGAGGTGTGCCGGTACCCTTTCCGTACGGCTTTGCATACGGCCTGAACCGCTCTGTGCAGGCCGTACGCCAGGGCAGCCACCCCGACCAGACGACTTGGATGAACGATGCATCGGTACCGGTCCCACACCTGCGGCGAGCTCCGCGCCGCTGACGTCGGCACAGACGTACGGCTGAGCGGCTGGCTGCACAACCGGCGCAACCTGGGCGGCATCCTCTTCATCGATCTTCGCGACCACTACGGCCTGGTCCAGCTCGTCGTCCGTCCCGACAGCCCGGTCAACGAGAAGCTGGCCCACCTGCCCAAGGAGACCGTGGTCCGCGTCGACGGCACGGTCCTCGCCCGCGGTGCCGACAATGTCAACCCCGAGCTGCCGACCGGCGAGATCGAGGTCGAGGTCAACGACGTGGAGGTGCTGGGTGCGGCCGACCCGCTGCCCTTCACCGTCTTCCCCGAGGACAACGTCAACGAGGAGCGGCGCCTGGAGTACCGCTTCCTCGACCTGCGCCGCGAGCGCATGCACCGCAACATCATGCTGCGCACGTCGGTCATCCGCGCCATCCGCGAGAAGATGACCGCGCTCGGCTTCAACGAGCTGGCGACCCCGATCCTGTCCGCCACCTCGCCCGAGGGCGCCCGCGACTTCCTGGTGCCGTCCCGGCTGCACCCGGGCAAGTTCTACGCGCTGCCGCAGGCCCCGCAGCAGTTCAAGCAGCTGCTGATGATCGCGGGCTTCGACCGCTACTTCCAGATCGCGCCGTGCTTCCGTGACGAGGACGCCCGCGCCGACCGCTCGCCCGGCGAGTTCTACCAGCTTGACGTCGAGATGAGCTTCGTCGAGCAGGAGGACGTCTTCCAGGTCATCGAGAAGGTGATGACCGAGCTCTTCGAGGAGTTCGGCGGCGGCCGCCATGTGACCTCGCCCTTCCCGCGGATCCCGTTCCGCGAGGCGATGCTGCGCTACGGCACGGACAAGCCGGACCTGCGCGCCAAGCTCGAACTGGTCGACGTCAGCCACGTCTTCGCCGACAGCGACTTCAAGGCGTTCGCGGGCAAGCACGTACGCGCCCTGCCGGTGCCGGACACCGCCGGCCAGCCGCGGAAGTTCTTTGACCAGATGGGCGACTTCGCGGTCGAGAAGGGTGCGAAGGGCCTGGCGTGGGTCCGTATCGGCGAGGACGGCAGCCTGACCGGCCCGATCGCCAAGTTCCTCACCGAGGCGGACGTCGAGAAGCTGGTCGCCGAGGTGGACGGCAAGCCCGGCACGGCGGTCTTCTTCGGCGCGGGCGAGTTCGACGAGGTCTCCAAGATCATGTCGGAGGTCCGGGTCGAGGCCGCCAAGCGCGCCGGCCACTTCGAGGAGGACGTCTTCCGCTTCGCCTGGATCGTCGACTTCCCGATGTTCGAGAAGAACGAGGACACCGGGCAGATCGAGTTCTCCCACAACCCCTTCTCCATGCCGCAGGGCGGCCTGGAGGCCCTGGAGACCAAGGACCCGCTGGACGTGCTGGCCTGGCAGTACGACATCGTGTGCAACGGTGTGGAGCTGTCCTCGGGCGCCATCCGGAACCACGAGCCGGAGGTCATGTACAAGGCCTTCGAGATCGCCGGCTACTCGCGGGAAGAGGTGGAGCGCGAGTTCGGCGGTATGCTCCGGGCCTTCCACTTCGGCGCCCCGCCGCACGGTGGTATCGCCCCGGGCGTGGACCGCATCGTGATGCTGCTGGCCGACGAGCCGAACATCCGCGAGACGATCGCCTTCCCGCTCAACGGCAACGCGCAGGATCTGCTGATGGGCGCGCCGAGCGAGGTCGATGAGGCGCGGCTGCAGGAGCTCCACCTGAGCATCCGCAAGGCGGAGCCAACGAAGCCGCTGCACTTCAAGCCGACGAAGTAGCGCTGTCGTACGCACGAGGGCCCCGGGACGGTCACCGTCCCGGGGCCCTTCGGAGCAGTCGTCGTTACTGCTGCTTCGGCTCTTCCAGGCGCGGGAACAGGATCTCGCCCTTGGCGACCGTCGCTCCGGCGGGGAGCCGGCCCCAGGTGCCGGCCTCCTGGACGCGCTGGTCGGCCAGGGGGCCCAGGTGCGCCTCCGCGCCCAGCGAATCCCACAGCTTCTGGCAGGTCGCCGGCATCACCGGGTTGAGCAGCACCGCGACGGCGCGCAGCGACTCCGCGGCGGTGTAGAGGATGGTCGCCAGCCGGGCCTTGCCCTCCTCCGAGGAGTCCTTGGCGACCTTCCACGGCTCCTGCTCGGTCAGGTAGCCGTTGACCTGCTTGATGAAGTCGAAGATCGCCGCGATGCCGCCCGCGAAGTCGAGGTGATCGCCGATCTTCTCGTCCGCTTCGGCGACCGCCTTGGCCAGGCCGTCGACGATCGCCTGCTCGGCCTCGCCGGCCGCGGTCGCCGCGGGCAGCGTGCCGCCGAAGTACTTGCCGACCATGGCCGCCACGCGCGAGGCGAGGTTGCCGAAGTCGTTGGCCAGCTCGCTGGTGTAGCGGGCGGAGAAGTCCTCCCAGGAGAACGACCCGTCCTGGCCGAAGTTGATCGCGCGGAGGAAGTACCAGCGGTAGGCGTCCACACCGAAGTGGTCGGTGAGCTGGTGCGGCGAGATGCCTGTCAGGTTCGACTTGCTCATCTTCTCGCCGCCGACCATCAGCCAGCCGTTCGCGAAGATCTTGCCGGGCAGCGGCAGCCCGTTGGCCATCAGCATTGCCGGCCAGATCACCGCGTGGAAGCGGAGGATGTCCTTACCGACGAGGTGCACATCCGCCGGGAAGGTCGACTCGAACTGCTCCTGGTCGGCGCCGTAGCCGACGGCGGTGGCGTAGTTGAGCAGCGCGTCGATCCACACATAGATGACGTGCTTGTCGTCCCACGGGACCTTGATGCCCCAGTCGAAGGTCGAGCGCGAGATCGACAGGTCCTGCAGGCCCCGCTTGACGAAGTTCACGACCTCGTTGCGCGCCGACTCCGGCTGGATGAAGTCCGGGTTCCGCCGGTAGTGGTCGAGCAGCTTCTCCGCGTACTCGGAGAGCTTGAAGAAGTAGTTCTCCTCCTTCAGCATCTCCACCGGCTTCTTGTGGATCGGGCAGAGCTTGGCGCCGTCCTCGCCGATGAGGAGCTCGCCGGGGCTCTTGTACTCCTCGCACCCGACGCAGTACGGGCCCTCGTACCCGCCCTGGTAGATCTCACCCTTGTCGTACAGATCCTGGACGAACTCCTGGACGCGGGCCGTGTGCCGGGGCTGCGTGGTGCGGATGAAGTCGTCGTTGGCGATCTCCAGGTGCTCCCAGAGGGGCTTCCAGGCCTCCTCCACGAGCTTGTCGCACCACTCCTGCGGGCTGACGCCGTTCGCCTCGGCAGTGCGCATGATCTTCTGACCGTGCTCGTCCGTGCCGGTGAGGTACCACACCTTCTCGCCGCGCTGGCGGTGCCAGCGGGAGAGCACGTCGCCTGCGACGGTCGTATAGGCGTGGCCCAGGTGAGGAGCGTCGTTGACGTAGTAAATGGGGGTCGTGACGTAGTACGCCTTCGCCCCCTGCTTCTCGGATCCAATGGCCGCCATGCCCGAAATCCTATCGGGCCGGGCGAGGCACCCTCGCCGCAATAAGGGCCGGGGGCGCGGGGGGCATCGCCGCCCGGTTCCCGCACCCCCGGCTGTTGTGCCGAATTCGCTCCCGCGTCAGCGCAGAATGCCGGCCTTACGGGCCTCGGTAAGCCACTCCGGGAACTTGACGATCAGCTGTGCGTACAGCTCGTCGTGGCTGACCTCGCGCGGCTCGAGGCCGGCGTGGAAGAACGCGGCATTGCCCACGGCCCGCTTCTCGGGGACGGAGATGTCGTCGAGCTTGCGCAGAAAGTCGAAGCCCTTCGCCTCGGGGTCGCCGAAGCCGAGGAACTGCCAGAAGATCGGCAGCTTCGACGACTCGCACAGGGCCTTCTCGGCGGCAGCCTTGCTGGTGGGGGCGCCGTCGGTCTGGAAGATGACGAAGGCGGGCCCGGTGGAGCCGGACTTCTTGTAGTGCTCGACCACGGCCTCGACGGCCCGGTGGTAGTTCGTCCGGCCCATGTGGCCGAGGTCCGCGTGCAGGGCCTCGATGCGGCCGGAGTAGTCGTCGAGGGAGATGTCGGCGGTGCCGTCGATGTCGGTGGAGAAGAACAGGACGGGGACGGTGCCGCTGTCGTCCAGGTACGCGGAGAGGCCGAGGGCCTGCTCGGCGAGGTGCTGGACGGTGCCGTCCTTGAAGTAGCGGCGCATCGAGCCGGACCGGTCCAGTACGAGGTAGACGGTGGCCCGCTGCCCGGCCAGCCCCTGCTTCTCCAGCGCCGCACCGGCGGCCTTGCAGAGGCTGACGAGACCGGGGGCGGAGTCCTCGAGCCTCTGTGGCGAGATGGCGGGCCCGAGGTCGCCCGCGGCGGGCTCGGCGGCCGCCGATACGGGCGCTGCCTGGAGCGCCGCCGCGGCGGCGGGCGCGTCCTCGGTCTCGGCCGGGGTCTCCTGGCTCACGGCCGCAGGGGTCTCCTCGCCGGGGTCGGCCGCGGTCTTGGCCACCGGCTTCGCCGTCGGCGTTTCGCCGGCCTCGGCCGGGGACTCCTCGCTGACAGCCGCGACGGTCGGCGCGACGTCCGCACCCTTGTCCTCGCCCTCGCCCTGCGGGTCCGAGGCCGGCTCCACGGCAGTGGCCTCGCTCTCCGGGGCGACCGCCGTGGTTTCCGCGACCGGCTCCGGGCCGGGCTTTACACCGGCCGGCTCTTCCGGCTCCGGCTCGGCTGCGGCCGACGCGTCGAGCGCCGAGGTCGCCGACGCGTCGGCCGGCGTCGTGGTGACGGCCGCCTCGGCGGGCGTGGGCTCCGGCTCGGCCGCTGCGGCAGCGGCGGGCTCAGCCGTGGGGTCCGGCTCGGAGACAGCATCCGTGGCCTCGGACGCCGGCGGCTTCTCCGGAGCCGTGATCTCGCAGGTGGCCTTCTCCGTGGGCTCGGCCTCGGGCTTGGTCTTGGGCTCCGCCTCGGCCGCGGCCGCCGGGGCCGTGGGCTCCTCAGCGGCAGACGGCTCGGGGTCCGTCACCGTCAGGGCCGGCTTGGCCGGCTTGGCCGTGGACGTCGCGGCCGCCGCCGCGGCGTCGAAGGCGGCCAGGAGGGAGGCGGCCTCCGAGGCCTCCCGCTCCCGGGCGGCCTGCGCGGAAGCCTCCCGCGTCGAAGCCTCCGGCTTGGGGGCGGCCTGTGCGGGGACATCCCGCACCGTGGATTCGGGGGCGGTCTGGGTCGGGACCGAGGGGGTCGCCGCGGGCTTCTCCGCGGCCGTCGTGGCCGCATCCCGTTCCGCGCCCCGCGCCTCCGGCACCCTCGGTTCGTCGCGTCGCGATTTCGACCGGCCGAACGCATTCCGCAGCAGACTCCGAATGCCCATGGGAGAAGCCCTTCACATGTATCGGGTGCAATAAATGTCCGAGGTGCGGGAATCGTCCCTGAACCAGGACGGACACGTAAGGCTAGCCAGCCAATTCCAGACGGGCACGGGTGGCCTCGGAGAACACGCGGACAAGTCGCTCGCCATCCGTAACGCCCGGTCCGAATAGCCCCTCCGCGCGGGCCCGCACGACCACCGTCCGGTGTGCGTCGATTACCGGCGAGATTCCGCGTGTCTCGACCGCGTCCCACCACGCGTCGAGGTTGCGGCCGAACCAACCGGGCAAACCGCATGGTTCCGTCACCGCGTCCCAAAAGTCGTCGAGGGACCGCAGGTCTTGCCCGTGCAGGTCGACTGTCAAGTCATCGGCCATGAGGCCGGATGCTACTGCCGCGTCAGCCAGGGTTTGCCCCGCTCGCCGCCCTGGCACGGCCATCTGCTGCGTTGCC